>NZ_CM001466.1:4102385-4136546 GCF_000231055.2 Saccharomonospora azurea NA-128
CGCGCAGCAGGACGACGGGCGCGACAGGTGGAGCGTCGCCGCCGCGGGCGCTGTGACTCTGGCCGGCCTCGCCTCCGCCGTCCTCGGCCCGGCCGGTGCCGCGCAACTGGCCGGGGTGGTGGCACTCGCCGAGGTGGTCCATCGCCTCGCCACCCGGGGGCGCGAGTGACCCCGGGGACCGCAGGGTCGCGGGGTCACACCATCAGCAGCACGAGTCCGAACAGCACCAGCGCCACCACGGCGAGGCTGACCACCGACTTGGCGGCCAGGTCGCGGGGCAGCATGGCGCCGTGCCGCTCCTTCCACCAGACGAGCCCGAAGACGACGCCGATGAGGCTGAGGATGATCCCGAAGAACCCGATCATGACGTAGCCGACGAGGACGACCATGCCGCACGTGAAGGTGAGCAGTGCGGCGGCGGCGAACGCCTTGGCGTCCGAGGCGGGTCCGGCCGAGACGGCGTTGGGGGCGGAACTGGGCTGAGGCTGCGAGGTCACGGGGCACATCCTAGGGGCGTGCGGGGCTCTGGTGTGGTCGTCGGCGGAGTTATGCTGACGGCCATGACTACCACGATCCCCTTCAGCCACCGTCCCAGCACCCGTCCGGCATCGGCGGAGCGGGTAGCTGAGGTACTGGCGAAGCCGGGATTCGGGGTCCACTTCACCGACCACATGGCCACGGTGGAGTGGACGGAGGGCCAGGGCTGGCACGACGCGCAGCTCCGGGCCTACGAGCCGATCGCGCTCGACCCCGCCTCGGCCGTCCTGCACTACGGCCAGGCCATCTTCGAGGGGCTCAAGGCCTACCGGCAGCCGGACGGCACGGTGAAGGCGTTCCGGCCCGAGGTCAACGCCGCGCGGTTCCGCCGTTCGGCCCGCAGGCTGGCGATGCCGGAACTGCCCGACGAGCTGTTCCTCGGCTCGATCCGGGAACTGATCGCCGCGGACGAGCGGTGGGTGCCGACCCGGCAGGGCGACTCGCTCTACCTGCGTCCGTACCTGGTCGCCACGGAGGTCGGCCTGGGCGTCAACAGCCCGTCGTCCCGCTACCTCTACCTGCTCATCGCCTCGCCCGCGGGTTCCTACTTCGCGGGTGGCGTGAAGCCGGTGAGCGTGTGGCTGTCCACGGAGTACGTGCGCGCGGCGCCCGGTGGAACGGGTGAGGCCAAGTGCGCGGGCAACTACGCCGCCTCGTTCGTGGCCCAGGCGCAGGCCGTGGAGCAGGGTTGCGACCAGGTGGTCTGGCTGGACGCGAACGAGCGCCGCTACGTCGAGGAGATGGGCGGCATGAACCTGTTCTTCGTGTTCGGTTCGGGCTCCGACGCCCGGGTGGTGACGCCCGAGCTGAGCGGATCGCTGCTGCCCGGTGTCACCCGCGACTCGCTGCTGCGGCTGGCGTCCGACTTCGGCCACGAGGTCGAGGAACGCCGCATCAGCACCGACGAGTGGGAGAAGGCGGCGGCGTCCGGCGAGCTCACCGAGGTCTTCGCCTGCGGCACCGCTGCGGTGATCACGCCGGTCGGCCGCGTCAAGCACGCCGGTGGTGAGTTCTCGATCGGCGACGGCACGCCCGGCGAGATCACCATGAAGCTGCGCGACGAGCTCACCGGCATCCAGGAGGGCACGCGGCCCGACCCGCACGGGTGGATGCACACGCTCGGCTGACGACTCTCGACACGCTGACGAGGGCTGGGGACGTCGTCTCCCGGCCCTCTGTCACAGGGTGTGGTGGACGGTTGCCGCCATCGCGACCAGGGGAAGCACCATGACCGCTCCGGTCCCGGACCCTTCGGCGACACCCAGGTCCAGCAGCGGCTCCAGGTCGAGGTGTTCGAGCGCGAGCACGTGAGCCGGTTCGGTGCTGCGGTGCGCGGCCGTCCACCACGAACGCGCACCCGGAGCGAGCTCCTCGGCCAGCAGGGCGGCGGCACACACCGACAGTCCGTCGAGCAGCACGGGGGTCCGGCGCACCGCTGCCTGGGCGAGGAATCCCGCGAGGGCGGCGAGGTCGGCTCCACCGGCCGTGCCCACCAGTTCGAGCGGCTCGGTCACCACCGGCTTCGCTCGCCGCAGGGCGTCCCGGACGGCGGCTGCCTTGCGCATCCACGTGTTGTCGTCGATACCGGAACCGCGGCCGACGACGGCCACGGGCTCGGTGCCGGTCAACGCGGCGACGAGCGTGGCCGCGGGAGTGCTCGCGCCGGTGCCGAGTTCGGCGGGCACGAGGAGGTCCGCGCCTTCGTCCACCTCGGCGTCGGCAATCCGCTTGCCGAGGTCGACGGCCGCCTCGGTCTCCTCGGGCGTCAGCGCGTCCTCGCGGTCGACGGAGCCGGAGCCCCGGCGGACCCGGGACTCGGAGTGCTCGTCGTCGTCCACCGCGACGTCCACCACCCGGATCCCGGCGCCCGCGCGCTCGGCCAGAAGCCCGAGCGGTGTGCCGCCGGTGCGAAGCTCCCGCACGGCCTGTCGTGTGAACTCGGGGGAGCGGGCGGACACGCCTCGGCTCGCGACGCCGTGGTCGGCGGCGAACACGACGACCCGGGGGCGCTGCGGGGCGTGGGGTTCGGAGCGGCCCTGGCGGGCGGCGAGCCAGTCGCCGAACGCGTCGAGCCTGCCGTACCGGGGCCGGCTCGTCCGGCGTGGAACGTCGTCGGGACGGGGAACCTCGGCGAACTCGATAGGCACGGGCCTACCGTACCGGGACGGGCGTCCCGCAGGACCGACGTCGTCGGCGTCCGGCGACGGCGAACCGGGCGGCCTCTAAGATCGGTCGTCATGGTGGGTGGGCGGAGATCGCCGGGCGCGGCCGGTGTCGTTCTGGCCAGTGGCGCGGGAACGCGGGTCGGAGCGGCGACCAACAAGGTGTATCTCCCCCTCGCGGGCCGCAGCATCGTCTCCTGGTCGCTGGAGGCGTTCGCGCGGGCGGAGGGAGTCGACGTCCTCGTGTTGGTGACGAGACCCGTGGACGCCGACCTCGTCGAGCGGGTGTGCCGCGACGAGCTGCCCGGGACGGCCGTGGAAGTCGTCCATGGTGGACGGACACGGCAGGAGTCGGAGCTGTTCGCCCTGCGGCACCTGCGCACCCGCATCGAGTCGGACGCGATCGACACGGTGCTGCTGCACGACGGGGCGCGCCCGCTGGTGAGCACCGGTCTCATCGAGACGGTGCTGCGAGTGGCCCGGGAGTACGGCGGCGCGCTGCCCGGTCTCGAGGCCCACGACATCGTCGCCCTCGACGAGACGGGCGAGGCGGTCACCGCGCCCGAATCGGGGACGCTGGTGCGCGCACAGACCCCGCAAGGCTTCCGGGCCGCGCCGTTGCTCGGGGCCTACGAGAAGGCCGAGGCCGAAGGGTTTGTCGGCACGGACACGGCCTCGTGCATGGAGCGCTTCTCCGACCTTCCGGTGCGCTGGCTGGAAGGGGAGGAGAGCAACATCAAGGTGACCTACCCCCACGATCTGGTGATCGCCGCGCAGGTTCTCGCCGAGGGGGCGTGACCGGCCGAGTCCGCCCGGCCACGCCCGTCGGCCTCGTCGTCAGAGAACGGGGCTCTTCGTCAGGCCCGGGTCGCGCTCGACGACACCGTCGAGGGTCTCGTCGATGGCCTTCATGAGCTCGTCGTCGAGCTTCACGCCTGCGGCCTTCACGTTCTCGTGCACCTGCTCGGGGCGCGAGGCGCCGATGATGGCCGACGCCACGTTGGTGTTCTGCAGCACCCACGCCACGGCGAGCTGGGCCAGCGTCAGCCCGGCCTGCTCGGCCAGCGGCCGCAGCCCCTCCACCCGCGTGAGCACCTCGTCACGCAGGTAGCGCCCGACCATCTGCGCGCCGCCCTTCTCGTCGGTGGCACGGGAACCCGCGGGCGGCGGCTGGCCCGGCTTGTACTTGCCGGTGAGCACACCCTGCGCGATGGGCGACCACACGATCTGGCTGAGGCCCTCGCGCTCGCAGGTCGGCACGACCTGGTCCTCGATGACCCGCCACAGCATGTTGTACTGCGGCTGGTTGGACACGAACGGGATCTTCAGCTCGCGGGCGAGCGCGGCGCCGCGCGCGATCTGCTCGGCGTCCCACTCGGACACTCCGATGTAGAGGACCTTGCCCTGCCGCACCAGGTCGGCGAAGGCGGTCATGGTCTCCTCGAGCGGCACGGTGTGGTCGAAGCGGTGCGCCTGGTAGAGGTCGATGTAGTCGGTGCCGAGGCGCTTCAGGGAAGCGTGGGCCGACTCCATGATGTGCTTGCGGCCGAGGCCCTTGTCGTTCGGGCCCTTGGGGCCGGTGGGCCAGAAGACCTTGGTGAAGATCTCCAGGCTCTCGCGGCGCTGACCGGCCAGTCCGCGACCCAGCACGGACTCCGCCGCGGTGTTCGCGTAGACGTCGGCGGTGTCGAACGTGGTGATGCCGGCGTCGAGTGCGGCCTTGATGCAGGCGTGGGCCTGCTCCTCCTCCACCTGCGAAGCGTGGGTGAGCCAGTTGCCGTAGGCGATCTCACTGACGGAAAGGCCACTGCGGCCGAGACGACGAAACTCCATACCGCAAGACTAGCGGTTACTTGTTTCGCAACACTAACGACTTGACCCGCCGAGTGGGTCCGCCGACATCGTGTCCGCGACCTGCGAACGCTTGTTCGCGTCGCACGTCGCGGACACCCGTACGGGAAGCGCGGACACGCGTGCATGAGGCGCGGACACGCCGGGCTCAGTCGACCTTGTCGCCGGGCTTCACGCGGGGCTTGGGAACGCGGAGCTTGCGCAGCTGGCTCGCCCGCACGAAGGCGTACCAGCCGATCGAGGAACCGCGGATGTTCTCCTTCGGGAACTTCTCGCGCACCTGCCTGCTGATCCGCCTGCCGTTGAGGAAGCCCTCGATGATCATGCCGAGCAACATCACGGTGGTGAGCAGCGTCGCGTACTGCTGGACGACCATGATCGGCACCAGCAGAGTGATGAACACCACGATGGCCATCGGCATGAACAGGCCGAGCACGTTGCGGCGCGAGTCGACGAGGTCCCGGACGTACGCCTTCACCGGGCCGCGGTCCCGGGGCAGCAGGTAGCGCTCGTCGCCGGCGAGCATGCGCTCACGTCGCTCCTTCGCCGCGGCGCGCCGCTCCTCCTTGTTCACCGGGTTCTTCTTGCGCAGCTCACGGCTGCGCCGGATGGCTTCCCGGGTGGTTTGGGGCGGGGGAGCGACCGGGCCGCGCCGCCTGCCCTCGGCCTCACGGCGCTTGGGCGTGGGGCGGCCCTTGCCCGGGGTGTAGCCCTTGCGACGGGCTTCGGCCGAGTCGGCATCCTCGACGGTGGTGCCGGATTCGGCGGTGCCGTCTGTGGTGTCGGCCTCTTTGGTGCTCGAACGACGCAGGAACCTCACCTCACCAGGGTATTGCAGCGCACAGTCGGCATGTTCATCCGGTCGGCGAATGTGACACCATGGACCGTGGGAACAGAACGGGTATGCGGTGTGTTGGAGCCGATGCCCGCCTGAACCACGAACCGTGAGGGAGAGTCATGACGACCGCTGAGCAGACCGGCAACACCTCCGCCGACGCCGGCGAGGCGACACACGGCGTCACGCTGACCGAGTCCGCCGCCGCCAAGGCGAAGGCGCTGCTCGACCAGGAGGGTCGGGACGACATGCACCTGCGCATCGCCGTGCAGCCCGGTGGCTGCGCCGGCCTGCGCTACCAGCTCTTCTTCGACGAGCGCACGCTGGACGGCGACCTGTTCCGCGAGTTCGACGGGCTGCGAGTGGCCGTCGACCGCATGAGCGCTCCGTACGTCGAGGGCGCCGAGATCGACTTCGTCGACTCCATCGAGAAGCAGGGCTTCACGATCGACAACCCGAACGCCGGTGGCTCCTGCGCCTGCGGCGACTCCTTCCACTGAGCCGTCTTCAGGGCCTGTCCTCAGGCCTACGGTCAGCCGGGTCACCGATCGACCTCACCGCTCCCAGAGCCGCGCTCGTCCGAGTGCGACGGCTCTGGGAGCGTTGTTGTTGCGAGGTGCGGCGGGAATCATCCGCACGCGAGTTCGGCGACCCGGCGGCGTAACGCCGCCGCCGTGCCTGCGACTTCCCCCACGGCCAGGGGGAAGGAGGCACGATGTCCACTACGTCACGAGCGCTCGACGGTCGGACGGTCCGGGGCCTCGACGCGGCCCTCGCGGGTACCGCTCTGACGCCGGAAGACCCGAGTTACGAGGACGTCCGCGCGGTCTTCAACGCGATGGTGACCGCCCGTCCCGCGGTGATCGCACGCTGCGCGACTCCCGACGACATCGCGACAGCGCTCGCCTTCGCCACCGACCACGATCTGGAGGTGGCGGTCCGTGCGGGTGGCCACAGCGTGTCCGGAGCCAGCCTCGTCGACGGAGGGCTGGTGGTGGACCTGCGGCCGATGCGGGACGTCGGCGTCGACACCGGGCGCCGCACCGTCACCGTCGGAGGCGGTGCCACGTGGGCGGACCTGGACGCGGCGATCCAGCCGTATCACCTCGCCACCACAGGCGGGCGCGTGTCCACCACCGGCGTCGCGGGCTTGACGCTCGGTGGGGGATCGGGCTGGTTGGAGCGGCGTTTCGGGCTGTCCTGCGACAACCTCCTCGCGGTGGAGCTGGTCACCGCCGACGGGCGGCAGGTGCACGTGGACGAGGAGAGCACACCCGAGTTGTTCTGGGCGCTGCACGGAGGCGGCGGCAACTTCGGTGTGGCGACGTCGTTGACCTTCGCCCTGCATCCGTTGCCGGAGTTCTGCATCGCGTTGCTCGTCTGGCCCGCGGAGCAGGGGCGTGCCGTGTCCCGGCTCTACCGTGATCTGCTGGACGGTGCGCCGGAGGCCGTCGGCGGCGGCGTGATCTACCACACGGCCAAGGCCGACGATCCTGTGCCACCGGAGCTGGTGGACACCCTCTGCTGTGCGGTGCTGGTGACCTACACGGGGCCGATCGGCGAACTGCGCGAGTTCATCGCGCCGCTGCGCGCGGCCGAGCCTTGGGGCGAGTTCGTGTCCGAGGTCCCGTACGCCGAGTTCCAGCGCATGCTCGACGACCCGCCCGGCCAGCGCAACTACTGGTCGGACGAGAACCTCCGCGAGCTGCCCGACGAGGCCCTCGACCGGTTCTGCGCCCGCGCCGGGGAGATGCCCGTGCCGTCGGCGTCCCAGCAGCTGCTCTTCCCGTGGGGTGGCGCGATCTCCCGTGGGCGTGCGTGGCCGGGCTTCGACCGCGGCGCGGCTTGGGCGGTGCATCCGTTCGGCATCTACCCCGACCCGGCCGACGACGCCCGGGTGAGGGCCTGGTCACGCGGTCTGTGCGCCGACGTCCGTCCCTGGGGCACGGGTGACGCATATCTCAACTTCATCGGTGACGAAGGACACGACCGGGTCGTGGCGGGCTTCGGCGAGCGCAACTACCGGCGACTCGCGGAACTCAAAGGCCGATACGACCCGGACGACGTCTTCCACCGCTGGCACGACATCCGGCCGTTGACTACAGCTTGACCGGGTAGTGCGGCTCCGGGACCTCGGGCTTGATGCGGTGCTCGACGAAGATGCCGTGCCACAGCATGAAGACCAGCAGCGCCCACAGCCGCCTGCTGTGGTCGAGCGTGCCGTCCTTGTGCTCCTGCAGCATCGCCAGGATCGCCTGCTTGTCGAGCAGCTCGTCGGTCTTGGAGTCGTTGACGATGCCGCGCGCCCATTCGTACATGTCGGTCCGCAGCCAGTGGCGGATCGGCACGGGGAAGCCGAGCTTGCGCCGGTTCAGCACGTGGGCGGGCACGATGCCGTCCAACGCCCGCCGCAGGGCGTACTTGGTGGTCTCCCTGGTGATCTTCTGGTCCAGGGGGATCGTCGACGCGACGCGGAACACCTCCGCGTCCAGGAACGGCACTCGCAACTCCAGCGAGTTGGCCATCGTCACCTTGTCGGCCTTCACGAGGATGTCGCCGCGCAGCCAGGTGAACAGGTCGACGTGCTGCATGCGCGCCACTGGGTCCCAGCCTTGGGAGAGCTCGTACCAGGGTGCGGTGACGTCCCGGTGGCCGATGCCCTCGCGGAACGTGCGCAGGATCGGCCGCAACTGGTCGTCGCGGAACAGACGCGCGTTGCCGTAGTAGCGCTCCTCCAGCGACAACGCTCCCCGGCGCAGGAGGTCCTTGCCGCGGGTGCCCTCGGGGATGAACGTGGACGCCTTGCCGATGAGCTTGCGAACGCCGCCGGGGACCTTCTCGAACGGCGCGAGCGACAGCGGCTCACGGTAGATGGTGTAGCCGCCGAACAGCTCGTCCGAGCCCTCGCCGGACAGCACGACCTTGACGTGCTTGCGCGCCTCACGCGCGATGAACCACAGCGGCACGAGCGCCGGGTCCGCCACCGGGTCGTCGAGGTACCAGACGATCAGCGGCAGGGTCTCCATCATCTCCTCGGCGGAGACGGTGCGCACCACGTGCTTGACCCCGATGGCCGCGGCGGACTCGGCCGCCACGTCCACCTCGGAGTAGCCCTCGCGCTCGAAACCGGTGGTGAACGTGATCAGGTTCGGGTTGTGCTCCTTCGCCAGTGCCGCGATGGCGGTGGAGTCGATGCCGCCCGACAGGAACGAGCCCACCGTGACGTCCGCGC
The DNA here is from genome assembly GCF_000231055.2 of Saccharomonospora azurea NA-128. GTDB lineage: Bacteria > Actinomycetota > Actinomycetes > Mycobacteriales > Pseudonocardiaceae > Saccharomonospora > Saccharomonospora azurea. Next base: position 4,111,003 of record NZ_CM001466.1, read on the forward strand.
GCATGTGCTTGGCGACCGAGTCGCGCAGCACCTCGGCGATGTTCTCGTGCAGGGCCGCCACCTGCGCCGCACCCGACACGGGCTGCGCGCGGAACTCGGGGGAGAAGTAGCGCTCGATCCTCGGCTCCCCACCGGGCGACACCGTGAACGAGGTTCCGGACTCGACTCGGCGGATGCCCTGGTGCAGGGACTCGGGCTCGGGGACGTACTGCAGCGTCAGGTAGTGCTGCAGGGCGGTGCGGTCGAGCTCCTGCGCGATGCCCAGGGTGTCGGTGAGCTCCAGCAGGCTCTTCTTCTCGCTCGCGAAGGCGACGCCGTCGGGGCCGGACGCGTAGTACAGCGGCTTGATGCCGAACGGGTCGCGCGCACCGAAGAGAACCTGGCGCTCCGAGTCCCAGATCAGGAACGCGAACATGCCGCGGAGGCGGCCCACCGCCGCGGTGCCGAGGTAGTGGTAGGCGGCCACGATCGCCTCGGTGTCGCCTTCTGTGGCGAATTTCGCACCGTGTTCTTCGGCCAACTCCTCGCGCAGTTCGAGGTAGTTGTAGATCTCACCGTTGAAGTTGATGGTGTAGCGCGTGGGGTTGTCCTCAGGGCCCCAGGTCAGGGGCTGGTGCGAGTGCTCGAGGTCGATGATGGCGAGGCGGTTGAAGCCGTAGACGACGCGGCCGTTCGCCCAGGTGTCGGTCTCGTCAGGGCCGCGATGCCGCTGGCAGCGCAGGGCACGGCCGACGGCCTCCCGCGCCTTCGCCGCGTCGTCCTCACTGCCACAGACCAGTCCAAGCAGGCCGCACACGCCGTTTCACACACCCTTTGTTCGTCAAAGCCTTGAGTCGTAAGTCGCAAGTATGCCGGGGAAGGCGGTGACGCCGCTGTCCCGGGTCTCGGCTAGAGTCCCATTCGTTGCAAGGATCGGGCGAGGAGGCATCACGGAGTGGGCGTTTCTGAGCGCACCCGGGGCACACGACGAGGCAAGGCCGGCAAGCTAGCGGCGCTCGCCGCGCTCGTCGCTTTGACGGTCACCGGTTGCTCGGGCGAGGAAATTCTGCGGTTCGGGTGGCCCGACGGTGTCACGCCGGAGGCCGACAAGATGCGCACCTTCTGGACCTGGGCGGTCGTGGCAGCGCTCGGTGTCGGCGCGATCGTGTGGGGACTCATCTTCTGGTCGATGGCATTCCACCGGAAGAAGAAGGGCAAGAACGAGCCCCTGCCGAGGCAGTTCCAGTACAACGTGCCGCTGGAACTCTTCGTGGTCGTGCTGCCGGTCGTCATGGTCTGCGTCCTGTTCTTCTTCACGGCGGTCACCGAGCAGTCGGTGCTGGCCGAGGAGGACGACCCCGACGTGGTGGTGGACGTCACCGGGTTCCAGTGGAACTGGGAGTTCACGTACCCGGAGGAGCAGGCCGAGAACGGTCAGCCCGTCACCACGGTCGGTAGCTCCAGCGAGATTCCGCTGATGGTCGTCCCGACGGACCGGAGGATCCAGTACAACCTGGTGTCCACCGACGTCATTCACTCCTTCTGGGTGCCGGAGTTCCACTTCAAGCGGGACGTCATCCCCCACCCGGACAAGAACAACCAGGACAACTCGTTCCAGAACACCATCGACCAGGAAGGTGCCTTCGTCGGCCGTTGCGCCGAGCTGTGCGGCACCTACCACGCGATGATGAACTTCGAGATCCGTGCTCTGTCGCCGGACAAGTACGACCGGTACATCGAGCTGCGCAAGCAGATCAACCCGGACACGGGGCAGCCGAACACCGCCGCCGAGGCTCTGTCGATCATGCAGGGCGAAGGCTGCGACGAAAAGCTGTGCAGCCCGGTCGCCACGACCACGAGCCCGTTCTCGACCGACCGCACCCTGCGGACCGCGTCAAACTGAGCCGGGCCTCGAGAAGTGACCCAGCGATCGAGTAAGAAGGACACACGCTCATGAAGGTCGAAGCTCGGGTTTTCGACATCGTCGCGATCTTCGGTTTGGTCGTCGCGGTGGTCTACGGGGTGCTCACCGCCCAGATGACCGACGACGGCATCGAGCCGATCGGCACGATCGCGCTCCTGCTCTCCGGTGGCCTGGCGCTGCTGGTCGGCAGCTACTTCCGGTTCGTCGCCCGCCGGATCGAGCCGCGTCCCGAGGACCACGAGGACGCCGAGATCAGCGACGGCGCCGGGGAGATGGGCTTCTTCAGCCCTGGCAGCTACTGGCCGATCGGCGTCGCCGCGGCGGCAGCGCTGCTCAGCATCGCGCTGGCGTTCTGGCAGCCCTGGCTGATCATCGTCGGTATCGTGGTCGTCATCATGTCGGTCGCGGGCCTGGTGTTCGAGTACCACACGAGTCGCAGCCACTGACCGTTCGATCGTCGCGATCCCAGAACGAGGGCCCCGGTGTGCACCGGGGCCCTCGTTCTTGTCGTCCGTCGTCGGGGAGCGGTCAGAAAGCGCGCTCGGGGGCTCGTGGCGGCTCGGTGAGGGTTCTCCCCGTGGCGTCGTGTCCTCGATGCTCCGGCGCGCGTTGGGGCGGCGTGCCGAGGTGCCCGTCCGATGCCCGAGTGGCACCGGACGGGCCCAGCCTCAGCTCCGCTTGATCCAGCGATCCAGCAGGTCGGCGGCAGCACCGGAGTCGAGGGTCCGGGTGGCTCGCTCCAGACCCGCGCTCAGATCGGCGGTGAGGTCGTCCGAGAAGCCCGCGTAGGCCGCCAGCGCGCCCGCGGCGTTGAGCAGCACGGCGTCGCGTACGGGGCCCTTCTTGCCGCCCACGAGGTCCTTGACGACCTCGGCGTTCGCGGCGGCGTCACCACCGCGCAGAGCGTCCGGCTCGGAGAGCGGGATGCCCAGGACGGTGGGATCGATCGTCGTCCGGCGCACCTGGCCGTTCGACACGACCCAGGCCGTGCTGGTGGTCGTGGTGGTGATCTCGTCGAAGCCGTCGTCGCCGCGCACCAGCAGGACACTGTGCCCGCGCCGCGCGTACACCTCGGCGAGGACGGGAGCCTTGTCCAGGTAGGCGCACCCGATGAGTCCCGACGTGGGCTGTGCCGGGTTGGTGAGGGGGCCGAGCAGGTTGAACGCCGTGGAAACGCCCAGTTCGCGGCGTGGCGGCCCCGTGTGGCGGTAGGCGGGGTGGAAGACGGGAGCGAAGCAGAAGCCGATCCCGAGCTCCTCCACGCAGCGGCGCACGTCGTCGGGTTCCGAGTCGATCGTCACACCGAGCGCTTCGAGCACGTCCGCCGCGCCGGACTTCGACGAGGCGGCGCGGTTGCCGTGCTTCACGACGGGCGTGCCGGCCGCGGCCACGACGAGTGACGTCATCGTGGAGATGTTCACCGAGCCCTTGCGGTCGCCGCCGGTGCCGACGATGTCCACGGTCGGCGTGGTGAGCTCGATGCGCTTGGCGTGCGCGAGCATCGCCTTCGCCATACCCGAGATCTCGGCGGGAGTCTCGCCCTTCGACCGCAGGGCCACGGCGAAGCCGGCGATCTGCGCCGGGGTGGCCTCACCCGACATCACCTGGTCCATGGCCCACGCCGTGGCGTCCTCGGAGAGGTCGACGCGCTCGATGAGCTCGTTGAGGACGGTTGGCCAGGTGTGCTCAGGCATGGTCATCTCCGGCTGCCGACACCACCACGCGTGGTGCGGCCACAAGTTGGGGGCTCACCCCGGCACCGAGGTGAGCCGTCGTCATCACAGTTCACGAACCGGTCAACGGGGTGACCGGAACCTCACCGGCGCAGGAGGCCGCTCGTGTCCGAGATCTCCGGGAACTCCGACACCGGCACTGCCGCCGTCCGGGAACGGTATCGGCCGGGTCAGCCGTTCACCGCGGGCACACGCTGGGTCCTCAGCACGTGCGCGACCGTCTCCGCCGCGGAGAGCGGGTCGAGAGGGTGGACGAGTACGGCGTCGGCCTGCGACCAGGTGGCAAGCCAACGGTCGTCCCTGCGTCGGACAGCCACCACGATAGGCGGGCAGTCGGCGAGTTCGTGCTTCAACTGCCGAGTGAGACCAATCCCACCGGTGGGTTGAGCCTCACCGTCGAAAATGGCGAGATCGACCTCACCCGAATCCATCTCCGCGATGACGTCGGCCACTCCCGCGGCCTCGACGTACGAGACTTTCCCCAGATCGGCGGCCGGTCGGCGGCCGACCGCGTTGATGATGGAGTCGCGCACCTCCGCCTTGTGGCTGAAAACCAGGATCCTCTTGGCCGGCTCGGTCATCCTCGCGTCCTTTGCGCCTCGACGATGGTGACGAGCCTCATGCTAACGGGCCTACCCCCTGGTTACCCAGCGGGTTCGAGGCTCTTTGGGTAGCGTTTTCGGTCCGTGCACGACCGTCTGTAGGACCCGATCTGCGGCGCCCGGTCGAGGGGAGACATAATGCGAGCCGTGACAACGGCAGCTCCTTCCATCAGCCAGCGAGTGCACTCGCTGAACCGGCCGAACATGGTGAGTGTCGGCACGATCGTGTGGCTGTCCAGCGAGCTCATGTTCTTCGCTGGCCTCTTCGCCATGTTCTTCACGGTCAAGGCGCAGAACGACTCCGGCATCTGGCCGCCGCTGAACCCGGCGACAGGTGAACCGATCCACCTGGACATCGCGTACGCGCTGCCGTTCACGTTGATCCTGGTGGCATCGTCCTTCACCTGTCAGTTCGGTGTCTTCGCGGCCGAGCGCGGCGACGTCTTCGGACTGCGCCGTTGGTACTTGATCACCCTGATCATGGGGACGGTCTTCACCCTCGGGCAGGCCGGCGAGTACTACATGCTCGCCAGCTCGGGCGTGACCATCTCGTCCGGTGCCTGGGGTTCGGTGTTCTTCATGACCACGGGCTTCCACGGTCTCCACGTCATCGGTGGTCTGATCGCGTTCGCGATGCTTCTGGTGCGGACGAAGCTGAGCAAGTTCACTCCGGCGCAGGCGACCTCGGCGATCGTGGTGTCCTACTACTGGCACTTCGTCGACATCGTGTGGATCGGCCTGTTCGCGGTGATCTACATCGTTCCTTGATCTCGAGTACTCGGCCGAACTGACAGCAAGGGTTGCCGCAGAAGATGTTCTTCAAGAAGAAGCCCGTCGCCGCGGAGAGCAGGCGATCGGCTCGTCGCACGAAATTCCGTCGCCGTATGGCCGGCACGCTGGCCCTCGGTGTGGCGCTGCTGAGCGCGGGCGGTCTGTACACGGTGTTCGCGCCGGAGCCGCAGACGGCCCAGGCGCAGGAGGACCCGGCTCTCATCCGCAAGGGTGAGCAGGTCTACAACAACACCTGCATCAGCTGCCACGGCGAGAATCTCCAGGGTGTGGAGGACCGGGGTCCGAGCCTGATCGGCGTCGGCGAGGCCTCCGTGTACTTCCAGACCGCCAGCGGCCGGATGCCGATGGTCCGGCAGGAAGCCCAGGCGTTGCGCAAGCCGCCGAGGCTCACGCCGGAGGAGATCGACGCGCTCGGTGCCTACATCCAGGCCAACGGTGGTGGCCCGCAGCGTCCCGCCGAGTCCGGCGCGGAGCTGCGTGGCGAGAACCCCGCGCGAGGCGCGGAGCTGTTCCGCCTGAACTGCGCGTCGTGTCACAACTTCACCGGGCAGGGCGGCGCCCTGTCGGCGGGCAAGTACGCGCCGCCGCTCGACCCCGCCTCCGAGGAAGAGATCTACACCGCGATGTTGACCGGGCCGCAGAACATGCCGAAGTTCTCCGACCGGCAGCTCTCCCCCGAGGAGAAGCAGGACATCATCGCCTACGTGAAGTCGGTCTCGGGCAGCAACAACGCCCCCGGCGGGAACCCGCTCGGTGGCCTCGGGCCGGCATCGGAAGGTGTGATCGCCTGGGTTGTCGGCATCGGTGCGCTGATCGGCGCGACCCTGTGGATCGGATCGAGGGCGTAGGGGCATGAACACGCCAGTCGAGCCACGGCGGCGTTCAGCCGGGAAGGCCAAGGGTGAGGGGCTTACGCCCTGCACGCGGAGCACAGCGAGGCAGGTTCAGACAGCATGAGTAGCGGTAACGGGCCGGAGCAGCGGCCGAGCGACGAGGAGCTCGCGGGTATGAGCCGTGACGAACTCGTCCGGCTCGGTGCGAAGCTGGACGGGGTCGAGATCGTCAACTACCCCGATCCGTGGCCGGTCAAGGGGACGAAGGCCGAGAGGCGCGCCCAACGGACGGTGGCGTTGTGGTTCGTCCTCGCCACGCTGGCGGGGCTCGCGTTCATCGCCGCCCTGATCTGGTGGCCGTCGGAGTACGTGCCGGCTGACGACGAGAGCGGTCATTTCTGGTACAGCCTGTACACGCCTGCGTTGGGTATCACGCTGGGTGTGTCGGTGCTCGCGTTGTCGATCGGCATCCTGCTCTACACGAAGCGGTTCATCCCCGACGAGCTCGCCGTCCAGGAGCGCACCGACAACATGGGCAAGGGCTCGGCCGAGATCGACCGGCAGACCCTGGTCGCCCAGCTGGCCGACGCCGGTGAGCGGAGCACGATCGGCCGCCGTTCCCTGATCAAGCGCACCGCCGGTCTCGGCGCGGGCGTGCTCGGTCTCGGCACGGTGGCGCTGCCGGTGGCCGGGTTCATCAAGAACCCGTGGGAGAACCCGAACAGCCCGGACTCGCTGGCCCACACCGGGTGGATGCCGCAGTACCCGGGCGAGGTCGTCTACCTCCGCCGCAACACGGGCGACCCGCAGGAGATCTCGCTCGTGCGTCCGGAGGACCTGGACGCCGGCGGTATGGAGACGGTGTTCCCGTTCCGGGAGTCGGAGCGAGGCGACTCGCACGCACTGTCCGTGGCGCTCAAGCGCTCCGACAACCCTGTGATGCTCATCCGGCTGCGCGCCGACGACGCCGAGCGGGTCGTCAAGCGCAAGGGCCAGGAGGACTTCAACTACGGCACCTACTACGCGTACTCGAAGATCTGTACGCACGTGGGTTGTCCGGCGTCGTTGTACGAGCAGCAGACCAACCGGTTGCTGTGCCCGTGTCACCAGTCGCAGTTCGACATGCTGCAGTACGCCAAGCCGGTGTTCGGCCCGGCGACTCGCGCGTTGCCGCAACTGCCGATCACGGTGAATGAGGACGGGTACTTCGTTGCTCGGCACGACTTCATCGAGCCGATCGGACCGGGTTTCTGGGAGCGCAAGTCATGAGCTCACTCACTACGCCGACGAAGGGCTCCGGCTTGCTGGCGAAGCAGGCCGCTGCGGCGGCGGACAATGCCGACCAGCGGTACGTCATGGCCAAGGGGATTAGGCACCAGCTCAACAAGGTGTTCCCGACCCACTGGTCGTTCCTGCTGGGCGAGGTGGCCCTTTACAGCTTCATCATCCTGATCCTCTCGGGGATCTACCTGACCTTGTTCTTCGACCCCTCGATGGCGGAGGTCGTCTACGACGGCCCGTACAAGAACCTTCAGGGTGTCGAGATGTCGCGGGCGTTCGAGTCGACGCTCGAGATCTCGTTCGAGGTCCGGGGCGGACTCTTCATCCGCCAGGTGCACCACTGGGCGGCGTTGATCTTCGTCGCGTCCATGTTCGTGCACATGTTCCGGATCTTCTTCACCGGAGCGTTCCGCAGGCCGCGTGAGGCCAACTGGGTCATCGGCGCGCTGCTGCTGATCCTGGGCATGTTCGAGGGCTTCTTCGGCTACTCGCTGCCGGACGACCTGCTCTCCGGTACCGGTATCCGGGCGACGCTGTCGGGCATCGTGCTCTCGGTCCCCGTGGCGGGCACCTGGTTGCACTGGGCGCTCTTCGGTGGCGAGTTCCCGGGCATGATGATCGTGCCGCGGATGTACGCGCTGCACATTTTGATCATTCCGGGCATCATGCTCGCGCTGGTCGCGGCGCACCTCGCGCTGGTCTGGTACCAGAAGCACACGCAGTTCCCCGGGCCGCGGCGCAAGGAGACCAACGTCGTGGGCGTGCGGATCATGCCGGTCTTCGCGCTCAAGGCGGGTACCTTCTTCGCGCTGGTCACCGGCTTCATCGCCCTGCTGTCCGGTCTGTTCCAGATCAACGGGGTCTGGCACATCGGTCCCTACAACGCCTCCCAGGTGTCGGCGGGGTCGCAACCGGACTGGTACATGGCCTGGGCGGACGGCATCCTGCGTATCTACCCGGCCTGGGAGCTCTACCTCGGCAACTACACGGTGCCTCCGGTGTTCTTCGCCGGCGCGATCGGCATGGGCATCCTGTTCACGCTGCTGATCGCGTATCCGTTCATCGAACGGAAGCTGTCGAAGGACACGGCGCACCACAACCTGTTGCAGCGTCCTCGCGACGCACCGGTACGCACCAGCCTCGGTGTGATGGCGCTGACGTTCTTCATGGTGCTGGAGATCTCCGGCTTCAACGACATCGTCGCGTTCAAGTACGACATCTCGTTGAACGCGATGACGTGGGCAGGCCGGATCGGACTCCTCGTGCTCCCGCCGTTGGCGTACTACATCACCTACCGGATCTGTCTGGGGCTGCAACGCTCCGACCGCGAGGTGCTGGAGCACGGTGTGGAGACCGGCATCATCAAGCGGTTGCCGCACGGTGAGTTCATCGAGGTGCACCAGCCGCTGGGCCCGGTCGACGAGCACGGGCACCCGGTGCCGCTGGAGTACCAGGGCGCGCCGGTGCCGCAGAAGATGAACGAGCTCGGCAGCGCGGGCAAGCCGGTGCCCGGTTCGTGGTGGTCTCCGGACCCCGCGGACGAGACCGCCGCACTGGAGCGGGCACGCGCCCAGCAGGGCGACCACGCCAGTGGCGAGCTGGAGGCGCCGGAGCCCGAGCAGGCGGGATCGTCCGGCAAGCACTAGCCGGGTCGACGGCGCCTTCGGGCGCCACGACGCCAGACGGGAAAGGCCCCCATCACCGATCCGGTGGTGGGGGCCTTTCCCATGTCGCGGGACACGAACTCAGTCGTCGTCGAGGCCGATGTCGAACGCGGTCTCGGTGTCGGCGCGGGAGTACGACCGGAACGCGATGTGGGTGACGGTGTCGAGGACGCCGGGCACCTTGCCGATCTGGGCGGGGATGACCTCGGCCAGCCGCTCGTGGCCGGCGACTCGCAACACGGCGACGAGATCGACGTCGCCGGCACACGAGTAGACCTCGGACACCCCGTCGATGTCCGCGATCGCCTGCGCGGTCTCCGGGATGCTGTCCGTCGCGGCGTTGATGAGCACGATCGCGGTAACCAACACGGCCTCCTTGCGGTCTGACTATTCGCTGGTCGGATTGCTCCGTAGCCCTGAGCGTACGGGGTGGGGCGCGCTCAGCTCACGGCGTCTCCCGCGGTCTCCAGGGCGGTGGCGGTGTCGACGGTGTCGAGCCACGTCCGCCACCGGCCCGCGCCGTGCAGGGGTTCGGCCCAGGGTGTGGAGGTGCGAACCAGCCGCACGCCCGGGCGCGTGAGCCACCGCCACAGGAGCGCGGTCTCCTCGGGGTTGGCACCCCGGAGCGGACCGGGCTCGGGCAGGACGGTCTCGGCCGACGCCACGAGGGCGTCGACCACCGGCATCGGCGGTACGCCTCGGCGTGCCACACCCGCGGAGGCGAGCCGGCCGTGGCGTACGACGGCGAACTCCCATCCGCCGGAGCCGTCGGGTGCCGCGGCGACGAGTTCGGCCACGGCGGCCAGCGCGGTGAGTCGGTGCCGCTTGTCGACGGCGCGCAGCAGGGCGGCGAGCTCGTCACGGCGGCGTGCGGCCCGCTCGAAGCGGTGGGCCGAGGCGAGTTCGTCGAGCTCGTCGCTGCCCCGGTGCAGCAACGTGGCGTCGGTGCCCTGCACGAGGTCCGACACGAGCCGCACCGAGGGGCGGTACTGCTCGATGGTCTGCGCTCCGGTGCAGGGGGCGCCGCAGCTGCCCAGCTCCGCGAGGACGCAGGCGCTGCCGGAGGCGCCCGACGCGGGGATGCGATCCGTGCACGTCCGCAACCGGGCGATGCCCGCCAGGGTGTCGGCCGCGGTCTTGGCGCGGGCGCGGGAACCGAACGGGCCGAGCGCCCCGTCGCGGGGACGGCGCACCACGGACAGCCGGGGGAAGGGTTCGTCGGTGAGCACGACCCACCACACCTTGCCGGGGTTCCTCGACCGCCGGTTGTAGGCGGGGCGGTGGGCCGCCAGCAGCCGCAGTTCCCGCACGGCCGCTTCGAGGGTGTGGGCGCACTCGACGGTGTCGACCCGCTCGGCGAGCGCGACCATCTCCTTGATCCTCCCGCGGCTTTCGGACGACGTGAAGTACTGCCGCACCCGGCGGCGGAGATTGCCCGCCGTGCCCACGTAGAGCACCTCGTCCGACGGTCCGCGGAAGAGGTAGACGCCGGGACGTTCGGGCAGGTCCTTCGCGAGGTCGCGCTTACGGCGTTGCGCGGGGGTGACGTCGGGGAGGTAGTCGAGCAGTTCCTCCAGGGACTGCACTCCGAGCGGACCCACGCGTTCCAGCAGGCCGTGCAGGACGTCGACCGTGGCCCGGGCGTCGTCGAGCGCGCGGTGGGTCGGTGTCGTCGACGCGCCGAAGAGGGCGGCGAGCGTGGACAGCCGGTGGCTCCGGACTTCCCCCCGCAGCACGCGCCGGGCGAGCTTGAGCGTGCAGAGCACCACCGGTGTGGGCCACGCGTAGCCGTGTGCGCGGCAGGCGGCCTTGAGGAACGAGGTGTCGAACCCGGCGTTGTGGGCCACGAGTACCGCGCCCTCGGCGAATGCGAGGAACGCGGGCAGCACGTGTTCGATGCGCGGGGCCGAGCGCACCATCGCCGTGGTGATCCCGGTCAGGGCCACGATCTGGGGCGGGATGGGCTGCCCCGGGTCGACCAGCGTCGCGAACTCGCCGAGCACCTCCCCGCCGCGGACCTTCACGGCACCGATCTCGGTGATGTTGCCTCCGTCGGGAGCGCCGCCGGTGGTCTCCAGGTCCACGATCACGAAGGTCACGTCGCGCAGGGGAGTGCCCAGCTCGTCGAACGCAAGCTGCATGAGCGGACACCCTAGGCAGCGACACCGACAGTCTCCGACCGGGTGTGCCGCGTGTGTGATCGAAACCGGCGTCGTATTGGGGGCGCGGTTCGATCGTGGAGAACCTAAGCTGGACCGATGCTGTCGTCGTCCGCGTACCCCGAGCACCCCGAGGACTCTTCCTCGGGGACGCCGTCCGAGGAGGGCGGTGCGGCCGCGTCCCGGCAGGCTCACGCGGAGGAGGACGGGGCCGTGACCGAACCCGTCGACTGGCTCGGACTGCCCGAACCCATCCGGGAGCGCGTCGCCGAACTCGCCGCCGCCGCGCTGGGTCGGCTGCCGAGCGACGACGTCCCGAGGCAGCTGCGGCCGGTCGCGCGGTTCGCGCCCGCCAAGCGGGCGAGGCTCGGCGGGCCGGCACTGCTGGCCGCACTGCGGGACTCGACGCGGTTTCGCACCGCGGTGCTGGAGTGGCTGCGCGAACACCGGGTCGATGCGCTGAACCCGAACGACGGCGATTCCGTCGCGGCGGCGGCCGCCGCGGTACTTCTCAACGAGTCGAGCGCGTCGTCGCGCGTGCGGTTGGTGGCGCGGAACACCGAGGAGTCCACGCTGCGCGCCGAACGCGATGCCGCGCTGGCCCGGGTGCGGAAGCTGGAGTCGGAGGTCGAACGGCTGCGCGCCGACCTGGAACAGGCCCGCGAGGAGGTCGAACAGGCCCGCGCCGAGCGCGAGGACGAGATCGTCAAGCTGCGGGGACGGCTGCGCGAGCAGGGTGTGAGGGTCCGGCAGGCCAAGGACGAGGCGGCGGAGGCCGTGGCCGCGCGGGAGCGTGCGAAGGCGGAGCGCGACTCCGAGATCGAGGCGATCACCGCCCGGTACGAGCGGGAACGGCAGAAGGCCGCGGCCGAGCGCGCGCGGGCCGAACGGGCGTTGGTCGAGGCGGAGGTCGCCCGGCAGTCCGCCCGTGAGGCGCGGGACGCCGACGAGGTGCGGCTGTCGATGCTGCTGGACACCCTGAGCGGCGCGGTGGACGGTTTGCGGCGCGAGCTGTCGGTGGGTGGCAGCCCACGGCGGCCCGCGGACACCGTGCGTGGTGCCAACGCGGGACGGCGGGGCGGCCGGGTCTCGGAGCCGAGGACGTTGGACACGCTGCTGTCGCTGCCGGGTGTGCACCTGATCGTCGACGGTTACAACATCACCAAGACCGGATATCCCGATCTCTCTCTCGCCGAGCAGCGGCAGCGTCTGGTGCGGCAGCTGGGCGCTCTGGCGGCGCGGACCGGTGCCGAGGTCACCGTCGTGTTCGACGGCGCCGACGTGACCGCCGTCCCCGCCGCGGGCCCGCGTTCCGTGCGCGTGCTGTTCTCCGACCCCGGAGTGCTCGCCGACGACGTCATCCGGACGATCGTGCGGTCGGAGCCGCAGGGCCGCCCGCTGGTGGTCGCCACGTCCGACCAGGCCGTCGTGACCTCGGTGTGCTCGGAGGGAGCGCATGCCGTCCCCGCCGCGGTCCTGTTGACCCGGCTCGGACGAGTCTGACGCTCACTCCGACGTTCCGGCGCTCGCCGCGGTGGTATTCCCCGTCGACACAGTCGGCTTCACTGTGGCGGAGGCGGTATGCGCGCATTCGGAGTGTCGCTGTCGATGCTCGTCGCGTTGGCGGTGTCCTCGGCACCGCCCTCACAGGCGGTACCGGCCGCGCGTGCCGTGGCCGGCGTGAGCGGGGTCGTCGAGCCGCATTCCGGCGCTGCCGCGATCCAGGCCTGGCGCAGCCGTCTCGCCGGGCTCGAACGCGCCGGAGTGCGCATCCCGCCCGTGCGGGCGCTGCTCGACGTCGACCGCTTCCCGCCGGGGCTGCGTCCCGCCCGCGGCGCCGACGGGTCCGTACAGCGGGGCGTCGCGTGGGCTCCGGACCCGGGCGTGCTGGTGGTGCCGCGGGAGGTGACGGCCGTCGTCTCGGGAGCCCTGGACGCGGTGGGAGCGCCGTACGCGGACGACGGGGACGGCCCCACCGCGTTCTCGTGCGACGGGCTCGTCCACTCGCTCTACCGGCGGGCGGGCATCGACGTGCCGGGATCGGCGGAGGCGCAGTGGGCCACGGGACGGCGGGTGGCCTTCGAGGACGCGGTGCCGGGCGACCTCGTCGTCGTGGGTTCGGCGCGCTACGGGGTGCAGTCGATCGGCATCGTCGTCGGTGGGGGGGACATGGTGGTGGCCGATGCCCGGACGGCGTCCGTGGTGGTGGCGGCGCTGCCCGGGCCCGATGCCGTCCTCGGCGTCGTGCGTCCGAGCCTGGGGCGGCGGGCCGCGGAACCACGGGCCGGTGGAGACGGCGGGGCCGCCGCGGACCGCGCTGACGGCGCCGCGTCGCTGTCCTGGCGTTGTGGAGGGCTCGAACCGTCGAGCGGCGGCAGTGGTCCGGCTGGTCCGGCTGGTCGGGCCGGCCCGGCTGGTCCGGCACAGCGGGGCTGGGCGGGGTATCCGAACGGGCTCATCCCGGGAGACGTCCTCTGCCCGCTGGAGGAGGAGCCGCACGCATTGCGCTGCGACGCCGCTTACGATCTTGCGGCACTTTCCGCGGCCTACGAGGACGAACTCGGTGAGTCGTTGTGCCTGACGGATTCCTATCGGACGCTGGAGATGCAACTGGACCTGCAGCGGAGGAAACCGGAACTGTCGGCCACGCCCGGAACGAGCACCCACGGCTGGGGGCTGGCCGTGGACCTCTGCGGGGGAGTGGAACGGTTCGGCAGCGAGGAACACCGCTGGATGCGGGCTCGTGGTCCGGACTTCGGCTGGGTCCTTCCCGCGTGGGCCCGAGAGGGGAGCCCGCGCGAGGAACCGTGGCACTGGGAGTACGTGCGCGAATGAGGACGAAACTGTCGGAGTCGTTCGTACGGTCGTCGACATGAACGAAGTCAGGGTCAGCGAAGACGATTCCGAAGCCGATCTCGAAGCCGACGCCGAGGCTGCTGCCGGAGAAAGCCACCGGTATGCGGGTGGAATCACGGTCGACTGCGATTCCTGCCTGTTTCGGGCCCGGGAATGCGACAACTGCGTCGTGAGTGTGGTGGTCGAGGCCGCGAGCCCGCTGTGCTTCGGTTCGGAGGAACTGCGGGCTGTGTCACTGTTGGCCGACGCGGGAATGGTGCCGCCGTTGCGCTACGCGGCGGTGTGAGGGCCGGAGAGGTGTATTTCCGTCGGAGAGCGGCGGGAGCGGTCGAGTACAGCGTTTGATCACTCTGCGCCAGGTATTCGGTGAGCGGTCCATCCGATCAGGTGAACGGTCCTGCGCTCGATGAGCGCTACGTGTTGCGCTGGTCACAGCTTTGGACAAAGTGCTGGTCCGAACGCTCACCCACGGACGGTCATCGATTGCCTCCGCTGGGTTGGTGGACTCGTGGAACGCTCTTTCGTAATCTGGCCGAGATCTCGCGCCAGGTAGCCGTTCCACCAGAGGTCGGCACGCGGGATCGCCGCCGAAACAGCTTGTCGGGGAGCTGTGCCGGATCCGACGCGACAATGTCGACGCCGGCTGTCGAACGATCAGCACTGCGATGTTCTTCGGCATGACGGTGCCCGCGTCGTGGCGGTTACCCGGCAGGCGGCCGGAGAGCAAAGGAGACCCACGCGACGTGCAGTCGCATCCCGTGAAACGCGTGGTGTCGGGAGCGCTGGCGGCCTGCGCCGTGATCGCGGTCGTCACCTTCGCGCAGACGCCCGCGACGGCGAGCCCCACGAACCCCGCGGTCCCCGCCCCACAGCAGCCCCAGAGCACCTCCGAGGCGCTGGAGAAATACCGGGAGCTCGCCACCAAGGCTCAGAAGCTCAACGAGGAGTACCTCTCCGCGAAGCAGGAACTCGCGGACAAGAAGAAGGAACTCGAGAAGTACGACAAGACCCTCGAGAAGGCCAAGAAGGCCGAGAAGGGTGCCCGCAAGGACGAGGAGGTCTTCCGCAAGGAGGTCGACCGGTTCGCGGGCGCGTCGTTCACCAGCGGCGCCCAGCTGAGCAAGCTGTCGGCGCTGCTCACGGGCGACTCGCCGCAGCACTTCCTCGACCGGTCCTCGGCCATCGACCTGCTCGCGACCGACAAGAACCGGGCGCTGCAGGCCCTGCGGGGTGCCGTCGACAAGGCGGAGGAGAGCCGCGACAAGGCGGCCGAGGCCCGGCAGAAGGCCAAGGAGGCGAAGGACAAGGCCGCCAAGATCGCCGCGGATCTCAAGGACCGCAAGGAGAAGCTCGACGAGCAGATCGAAGAGGTCAAGGCTCAGGCCGGTCTGCTGAGCGATGCCGACAAGGCGCAGCAGCAGGACACCGGGCCCGACCCGGGCAAGGTCACGGCTCCGGGCGCGGCCGCCCAGGTCGCGGTGGACGCCGCGCTCAGCCAGCGGGGCAAGCCGTACGCGTGGGGCGCCACCGGTCCGAACAGCTACGACTGCTCCGGGTTGACCCAGTGGGCGTACGCGCAGGCCGGCATCAGCATCCCCCGCAACAGCGGAGCCCAGTCGGGGTTCGGCACGCCGATCCCGCGGTCGCAGCTGCAGCCGGGTGACCTGGTGTTCTTCGGCTCGCCGGTCTACCACGTCGGCATCTACATCGGCGGCGGCAACATGGTCCACGCGCCCACGACGGGTGACGTGGTGAAGGTCGCGCCGATCCAGGCCGAGTACAGCGGCGCGCGCCGGGTCGCCTGACCCCGGCACGCGCCCGGTCCCCGCCGGGGCGGGATAGTCTCGCACCATGCCTCGCACGTTGCTGGTGACGAACGACTTCCCGCCCCGGCCCGGGGGCATCCAGTCGTATCTGCACGCGTTGGCCACGCGGCTTCCCGCCGACGATCTGGTGGTCTACGCGCCCTCCTGGGAGCGGGAGTCGGGGTCGCACTCGCGTTTCGACGCCGACCAGCCGTTCGAGGTCGTCCGCCATCCCACGTCGCTCATGCTCCCCACCCCCGACGTGTTGCGCCGGGCGTCGCAGCTCGTGCGTTCGCGGCAGTGCGAGACCGTGTGGTTCGGCGCCGCCGCCCCCCTCGCTCTGCTCGCCGACCCGCTGCGCCGGGTGGGCGCCCACCGCGTCGTCGCCTCCACTCACGGACACGAGGTCGGCTGGTCGATGCTGCCGCTGGCCCGTCAGGCTCTGGGGCGCATCGGACGGACCACGGACGTGCTCACGTTCGTCAGCCACTACACACGGCGCCGGTTCGCCTCGGCCTTCGGTCCGTTGGCGGGACTGGAACATCTACCGTCCGGAGTGGACCCTCAGGTGTTCCGCCCCGACGACGCCGCGCGTTCCGAGCTGCGCAGTCGCTACGGCCTGAGTGACCGGCCGACGGTGGTCTGCGTGTCGCGGCTGGTGCCGCGCAAGGGCCAGGACATGCTGGTGAAGGCACTTCCGGAACTGCGGCGCAGGGTTCCGGACGCGGCGTTGCTTCTCGTCGGCGGTGGTCCGTACCGCCGCACGCTCACGGAGCTCGCCGAGCACTGTGGTGTTGCCGACCACGTCGTCTTCACTGGTTCCGTGCCGTGGGAGGAACTGCCGGCTCACTACACGGCGGGTGACGTGTTCGCCATGCCCGCGCGGACTCGGGGCAAGGGACTCGACGTCGAGGGCCTGGGCATCGTGTACCTGGAGGCGTCCGCGACGGGCCTGCCGGTGGTGGCGGGCAACTCGGGTGGCGCGCCGGAGACGGTGTTGGACGAGGTCACCGGCCACGTGGTCGACGGCCGCGAGCAGTCCGCGCTCGTCGACACGCTCGCCGCGTTGCTCGGCGACCCGGTCAGGGCGCGCCGGATGGGCGAGGCGGGCCGGAAGTGGGTCGGCGAACACTGGCGGTGGGACGTGCTGGCCCAGCGCCTGTCCGATCTCCTCGCCGGTCGGCGGACGTTGGGCCGGGCCGCGCAAGTCCGCCCGCGTCACAGCGGCCGGACCGTGAGCTGACCGGCGCGGATCACCCTTCGCGCAGGGCGGGGCGTTGCGGATCGTCCATCCGCACCACGACGTCGGCGAGCTCGACCGGACGCACCTCCTCGTCGTAGCGCGCGTAGGCGGGCAGTGCCCAGTGGGTGTCGTCGGGCAGCCGTCGCCGGAGCGCGCCGGGGGAGAGCCACAGGTGCACGGTCAGCTCGGCGGGAAGTCCTTGTCCGAGCAGGAGTTCGCCGTCCACGAGCACGACGCCGCCGTCGGGCAGGCGCGTGCGAGGCAGGCGGAAGGCCCGGTCGCGGTCGGCGTCCCATAGGGCGGGCAGGACGTGGCCGGTGCCCGAGTCCTCCAACGGGTCGAGCACCTCGCGCCGGAGCCCGGCGACGTCGAGCCAGTCCTCGTAGCGCACGTCGGGGTCGTACCTGCCGCGCTCGTAGCGCAGTGAGGCGGGGCGCAGGAAGTCCCGGGCCGACACCCGCAGCACGGGGTGTCCGCGAACCCGCAGCGGGTCGACGAGCGCGTCGGCCAGGCCCGTGGAGTCCGTGGCGGTCTCGGCGCCGTCGACGAGCACGCGCGTCCACCGGGTGCGCGCGGCGAGGTCCGCGACACGATCGGCGAGTTCGGCCACCAGGCGCTCGACCGTGATGGGCCGGTACCGGACGCTGGTCGCCATGACCGTCACGGTAGCCGGTCCGCGGCGTACGCCGCGTCGTACAGTGCCGGGCATGACGTCCGATTCGCCGATGCACGAACTCCTCCGTCTCGACACCCGCCACGTGTGGCACCCGTACGGGCCGATGCCGGCCACGGTGCCGCCGCTGCTGGTGGAGGAGGCGTCGGGGGTTCGGCTGCGGTTGGCCGACGGCACGGAGCTCATCGACGGCATGTCGTCGTGGTGGGCGGTCGTCCACGGTCACCGGCACCCGGTCCTCGACGCGGCGTTGCGCGAGCAGGCGGGCAGGATGAGCCACGTCATGTTCGGCGGGCTGACGCACGAACCCGCCATCCGCCTGGCGACCAACCTCGTCGACCTCACGCCCGACGGGCTGGAGCACGTGTTCCTGTGCGACTCGGGCTCGGTGTCGGTCGAGGTCGCGCTCAAGATGTGTCTGCAGTACTGGCGTTCTCTCGGCCGGACGAAGAAGACGCGCATGCTCACCTGGCGGGGCGGGTACCACGGCGACACCTTCCACCCCATGAGCGTGTGCGACCCGGAGGGCGGCATGCACGCCCTGTGGCGTGGTGTGTTGCCGGAGCAGGTGTTCGTCCCCGAACCGCCGCCGGGCTTCGACGCCCCGGTCGACCAGTCCTACGTGGACGTCCTCGTGCGTGCGGTCGAGGAGCACGCCGACGAGCTCGCCGCCGTGGTGGTGGAGCCGGTCGTGCAGGGTGCCGGTGGGATGCGCTTCCACAATCCCGATTACCTGCGGGTGCTGCGCGAGGTCACCGAGCGCCACGACGTGCTGCTGGTGTTCGACGAGATCGCCACCGGTTTCGGCCGCACGGGTGCGTTCTTCGCGGCCGAGCATGCGGGGGTGACGCCGGACGTCTTCTGTGTGGGCAAGGCGTTGACCGGCGGGTACCTCACGATGGCCGCGACGCTGTGCACGCCGCGGGTGGCCGACGGCATCTCCCGCGGCGAGGTGCCGGTGCTCGCGCACGGGCCGACGTTCATGGGCAACCCGCTCGCGGCCGCCGTCGCCAACGCCTCGATCGGGCTGCTGGCCGACGGTTCGTGGCGCGACGAGGTGCGCCGCATCGAGCGCGCGCTCACCGAGGGGCTCGCGCCCGCGGCGGAGGTGCCGGGTGTGCTCGACGTCCGCGTGCTCGGCGCCATCGGGGTGGTCCAGCTCGACCGGCCGGTGGACATGGCGGTGGCGACGGAGACGTTGACCTCACGCGGCGTGTGGTTGCGACCGTTCCGCGACCTCGTCTACACCATGCCGCCGTACGTCACGTCGGACGCCGACCTCGCGCTCGTGACCGAGGCGATGGTGGCCACCGCGAGGGTGCTGACCGCGTAGCGGAACGGACCCGTTCGCTCCCGCGGCGGGCACGCCGGAGAACACCCGTTCCGGGGTCCGGGACACCGGCTCGGCCGGTGACCCGGACGGTTCGGACCCGCCCGTGTGAAGACCGGGTGAGACCCGGTGAGGTCGTCGGTACTAGTGTCGCTGCCGTGACCGTGCTGGTGATGTCCGGAACCGGAACCGGCGTGGGCAAGACCGTCGTGACGGCGGCCGTTGCCGCGCTGGCGATGAACGACGGTCAACGCGTCGCCGTGCTCAAGCCCGCCCAGACCGGGGTCGCGCCCGGAGAACCCGGTGATCTCGCCGACGTGCGCCGCCTCGCCGGGGACGTGACCACGTGCGAACTGCGCCGCTATCCCGACCCCCTTTCGCCCGAAGCCGCCGCCCGTCGCAGCGGGCTGCCGGAGGTGACTCCCGCCGACGTGGCGGCCGCGGCCACCCGCCTGCACGAGGACCACGACCTGGTGCTCGTGGAGGGCGCGGGTGGCCTGCTCGTCCGGTTCGACTCGACGGGCGGGACCCTCGCCGACGTGGCGTGGGCACTCGCTGCGCCCGTGGTCGTCGTGGCGGAGGCCGGTCTCGGTACGCTGAACGCCACGGCGCTGACCGCGGAGGTCGCCACCCGGCGTGGACTGGATGTCCTGGGCGTCGTGATCGGCGCCTGGCCGTCCAACCCCGACCTGGCCGCTCGCTGCAACGCCGCGGACCTGCCCGTGGCCGCCGCCGCCCCGCTGCTCGGGGCGCTGCCCGCGGGGCTCGCGGCGGTGAACGGCCAGGAGTTCCTCGACGAGGCGCGCAAGGGCCTGGCACCGTGGTTGGGCGGCTCGTTCGACCCCGACCTGTTCGCCCGCGCCGCGGCGGCGACCGGCACGTGACGTACGTCGCTGTGCCACCCCGGCCCCGTCCGTCAGACTCGTGACCACAGTCAGCAAGCCGAAGGAGATGCCGTGACGGCAGCAGCCACGGAGGCGGAGATCCTCACGATCGCACGTCAGCAGGTGTTGGAGGACGGCACCGGGTTGTCGCAGGAGCAGGTCCTCGACGTGCTTCGCCTCGGTGACGACCAGATTCCCGCCCTGCTGTCACTCGCCCACGACGTCCGGATGCGCTGGTGCGGCCCCGAGGTCGAGGTCGAGGGCATCATCAGCGTGAAGACCGGCGGGTGCCCCGAGGACTGCCACTTCTGCTCGCAGTCCGGTCGGTTCCCGACCCCGGTCCGTTCCGCGTGGCTCGACATCCCCGGCTTGGTGAAGGCCGCCGCCGAGACCGCCGCCACCGGCGCCACCGAGTTCTGCATCGTGGCGGCCGTCCGCGGTCCGGACGCGCGCCTGATGTCGCAGGTGCGGGACGGCATCAAGGCCATCCGGGAGTCCGGCAACGACATCCAGATCGCGTGCTCGCTCGGCATGTTGACCCAGGAGCAGGTCGACGAGCTCGTCGACATGGGCGTGCACCGCTACAACCACAACCTCGAGACCGCTCGTTCCCACTTCCCCAACGTGGTCACCACGCACACGTGGGAGGAGCGCTGGGAAACGCTGCGCATGGTCCGCGAGGCCGGTATGGAGGTCTGCAGCGGCGGCATCATCGGCATGGGCGAGTCGCTGGAGCAGCGGGCCGAGTTCGCGGTGCAGCTCGCGGAGCTGGACCCGCACGAGGTGCCGATGAACTTCCTCATCCCGCAGCCCGGCACCCCGTACGAGTCGTTCGAGGTCGTGGAGGGCAAGGACGCGCTGCGGGTCGTCGCGGCGTTCCGGCTCGCGATGCCGCGCACGATGCTGCGGTTCGCCGGCGGCCGCGAGCTCACGCTCGGCGACCTCGGCGCCGAGCAGGGCATCCTCGGTGGTGTCAACGCCATCATCGTGGGCAACTACCTGACCAACCTCGGTCGCCCGGCCCAGCGGGACCTCGACATGCTGGGCGATCTGAAGATGCCGATCAAGGCACTCAGCGACAGCCTGTGAGTGAGGTGACGTGAACCCGGTCCACTGCGTCCACTGTGGCGGCCTGCTGTCCGCCTCCGGGCACGAGAAGTGTCGGAATCCACGCACGGCCCTGGAGCCGCCGCGCTACTGCCCCCAGTGCGCGCGGCGCATGGTGGTGCAGGTGACCCCCACGGGGTGGACGGCACGGTGCAGCAGGCACGGCGAAACCTCCTCCTCCGGAGCGGTCACCACCGGCTAGGCTCGCTCACGAGGCAGAGCGGGGCCGTCGCGGGGAGGGTGTGGAGTTGTCGGAGCAGGCAGGCGCCGGGCGGGGCCACGCGACGCTCGTGCAGGCGACCGGCCAGGTGTCCCGAGTGGTGGTCCGCGCGGACCTGCTGCCCGCGTTCAGCGCGGTGTCGTTGATCGCGCTTCTCGGGCTGCCGCTCGGCTGGATCTGGTCCCGGCTCGCTCCTCCCCAGCGGATGCGTGTGGTCACGCGGGAACACCAGCTGGCCCCGTTGACGGCGGAGAGCTGGCACCGCTTCGACGACCTGGCGATCTTCCTGCTGATCGGTCTGGTGGCGGGGTTGCTCGTCGGCGTGGTGGTCTGGCTGCTGCGCGCCCGTCGCGGGCCGGTGATGCTCGTGGGGGCCGTCCTCGGATCGCTGCTGAGCGCGTGGCTCGCGATGCGCATGGGCACGGCGTTCGCCGAGGCGAGGTTCTCGCTTCCGACCTCGGCGGAGCTCGGCGCGGTGGTCGACCGGGCGCCCGTGCTGGAGACGGGCTGGGCGTTGCTCGCGCAACCGCTCACCACGGCCTTCGCGTACGGGACGCTGGCGGCCTGGAACGCCCGCGACGACCTCGGCAGGCGGCTGGGCTGAGCGCTCAGTTGAGATTCGGTCGCAGCAGTGTCGCGTTGACCTCGTGCTGCGGCGGGGGTACGGCGCTCAATTCCGACACGAACGCCGCTTCCCGGGCCAGCAGTCGACAGACCAGCCGCAACCTCCGGAGCGGATGCCGTTCCTCCAGCAGGGCCTGGCGATCGGCCAGCGGAAGGATGCAGTCGGAGGCGAGGCGGTAGGCCAGCACGGAGGGGTCGGTGTCGAGGGGCGGCGACTGCCACCCGTCGGACTCCCACGCCACCGAGCAGTACCGGCGGTGAGCGAGGCGGCCCGCGTCGGCCAACCGCGCCTCGGCGTCCTCGGCGCCCTCGGGCACCGGTTCGTCGTCGACCCACTCGACGGTGCCGCGCAGGTACGGCGCGGCACCGGCGTCGATGTCGAGCAGGCGGAACCGCGCGTGTCCCGTGCCCACGATGTCGAAGCGCCCGTCCGGCAACCGGCGGGCTTCGCGCAGCCGCACCGCGCACCCTGTGACGTGCACGTGGGTGACCTGCTCCACCTCGCTGATCGTCGGGTTGCTGATCGCCACCACGCCGAAGAGCCGGTCGGGCACCACTTCGGTGACGAGATCGATGGTGAGCTGGCGGTAGCGCGGCTCGAAGATGTGCAGCGGTAGGTGCACGCCGGGCAACGCCACCGTGTGCAGCGGAAAGAGGGGCAGGGTCGGGGGAGTCGGCCGGCTGTCGCGTCCTTCCGAGTGAGTCACGATCTCACGTTACGGGTTTGGAGCCCGGGCCGCGCGTTCGCGAACGCCGGTTCGAGGAGGCGGCCGGTGGGCGGAACACCGCGAAGGGGTCCGTGACCCGGATGTCGCGGTGGGCGAAGCGGAACAGGGCCGCCGGGCGTCCGCCCGCACGTCCCGGTGCTGCGGTACGGCCTGTGGGCACGAGCACTCCCCGCCGGGACAGGACGCGCTGCAGGTTGGTGGCCGAGATGGGATAGCCGAGTGCGGCGGAGTACAGGTCGCGCAGGGCCGAGATGGTGAACTGCTTGGGGGCGAGCGCGAAGCCGAGGTTGGTGTAGCTGAGTTTCGCGCGGAGCCGTTCGCGCGCCTCCAGGACGATGTCGGCGTGGTCGAACGCCGTGCGGGGCAGGTCGTCGACGTTGTGCCACGCGGTGTCCTCCGGCACCACCGGGTCGACGTCCGACGGCATGAGCCCGAGGTAGGCGGTGGCGACGACCCTCGGCCCCGGGACCCGGTTCGGCGCGCTGAAGACCCCGAGCTGCTCGACGTGCGTCAGCGTCTTGACGTCGACCTTCTCGGCCAGTTGCCGGCGGATCGACGTCTCGGTGTCCTCGTCGGGGCGCAGTCTGCCGCCGGGGAGCGACCACCGGCCGATGTGCGGATCGAGGGCACGTCGCCACAGCAGGACACGAAGCGTGGCCGGGTCGCTGCTGCTCGTGTAGACGCCGTGCCGTGTGGTGCAACGCACCTGAAGAACTGCGGCCAGAACCTCGTGTGCCAGGGGGGCGCTGCTGTTAATATGGGATCGCACGGTTTTCGATTATAAGACGAAAACTAACCGGAGGACCACCATGACGGCACACGCAGACGAGCTTGCTCCGTACGACGGGGTCGTGGCGGACGCGGCCTGGGCCGAGGAGGTGCGTGAGCTCGCTCGGCAGCGCGACGCCGTCATCCTCGCGCACAACTACCAGCTCCCGGAGATCCAGGAGGTCGCCGACCACACCGGTGACTCGCTGGCGTTGAGCCGCATCGCGGCGTCCAGCGACGCCTCCACCATCGTCTTCTGCGGTGTCCACTTCATGGCCGAGACGGCGAAGATCCTCTCCCCGGAGAAGACGGTGCTCATCCCCGACGCGAGGGCGGGGTGCTCGCTGGCCGACTCCATCACGGGCGAACAGCTCCGGGAGTGGAAGGCGCGGCACCCGGGCGCCGTCGTGGTGTCCTATGTGAACACGACGGCCGAGGTGAAGGCCGAGACGGACGTCTGCTGCACGTCGTCGAATGCCGTCGACGTGGTGGCGTCGATCCCCGCCGACAAGGAGATTCTCTTCTGCCCGGACCAGTTCCTGGGCGCCCACGTCAAGCGGGTGACCGGCCGGGAGAACCTGCACGTGTGGGCCGGTGAGTGCCATGTGCACGCGGGGATCAACGGTCCCGAGCTCGCCGAGCGGGCGGCGGCGAACCCGGACGCGGACCTGTTCATCCACCCCGAGTGCGGGTGTGCCACCTCGGCTCTGTACCTCGCGGGGGAGGGAACGGTCGAGCCGGAGCGGGTCAAGATCCTGTCCACGGGGGACATGCTCACGGCGGCGCGCGACACGAAGGCGACGTCGGTGCTCGTCGCCACGGAGGTCGGCATGCTGCACCAGCTCCGCAAGGCGGCGCCGGAGATCGACTTCCGGGCCGTCAACGACCGGGCGTCGTGCCGCTACATGAAGATGATCACGCTGGCGGCGTTGCTGCGGTCGCTGCGCGGAGGCGTCGACGAGGTCGACGTCGACCCGGACGTGGCCGCCAGGGCGCGCGCCTCGGTCCGGCGGATGGTGGAGATCGGCACGCCCGGCGGTGGGGAATGACGCCCCCGGTTTCCGACCAGCAGTCGAAAACCACGTGGGATGCGGACGCCGACGTGGTGGTGGTCGGCAGCGGGGGTCGCCGGGCTCACGGCCGCGGTGCGAGCCGTGGAACTCGGGCTGCGCACGCTGGTGGTGACCAAGGGACGGCTGCCCGACGGCAACACGCGGTGGGCGCAGGGCGGTGTGGCGGTCGTGCTGCCCGACGAGGGAGCGAGCGGGGACGACTCGCTCGACGCGCACGTGGCCGACACGCTCGCCGCCGGCGGGGGGCTCTGCGACGCCGCGGCGGTCCGCTCGATCGTCGGCGCGGGGCCCGATGCCGTGAACCGCTTGCTGCGGGGCGGTGCCCGGTTCGACTCCGACGCCTCCGGACGGCTCGCCCGCACCCGCGAGGGCGGGCACAGCGCCTTCCGGGTCATCCGGGCGGGCGGCGACGCCACGGGAGCGGAGGTGCAGCGGTGCCTGGAAGTCGCGGCCGAGGGGCTGCCCGTGCTCGAACACCACGTCGCCGTCGACGCGCTCACCACGGCGTCCGGCCAGGTGTGCGGCGTGCGCGTGCTGGCCGGACCGGACGCCACGCCCGGTGTCGTCCGGGCCCGCGCGGTCGTGCTGGCGACCGGCGGTCTCGGCCAGCTGTACCGGTCGACCTCGAATCCCGAGCAGGCCACCGGCGACGGGCTCGCGCTGGCGTTGCGAGCGGGGGCGAGCGCCGCCGACCTGGAGTTCGTGCAGTTCCACCCCACCGTGCTCTACACACCCCGGGCGAAGGGGCGGTGCCCGCTCGTCACGGAGGCGGTGCGCGGTGAGGGCGCCGTGCTGGTCGACGCCGCGGGCCGTCGGGTGATGCAGGGTGTGCACCCGCTGGGCGACCTGGCGCCGCGCGACGTCGTGTCGGCGGCGATCACGCATCGGCTCGCCTCGGCCCCCGGCGGGGTCGACGACCACGTCTACCTCGACGCCACCGGCATCGCCGGGTTCGCCGCGCGGTTCCCCACGGTGGCGGCGGCGTGCGCGGCCGCCGGGATCGACCCGGAGCGTGACCCGATCCCGGTCGTCCCGGCCGCGCACTTCGCGTGCGGTGGCGTGGTCACCGACACCCACGGGCGCACGGACGTGCTGGGCCTGTACGCGGCGGGGGAGGTGGCGCGCACCGGACTGCACGGTGCCAACCGGCTCGCGTCGAACAGTCTGCTGGAGGGCCTTGTGATGGGCCGCCGTGCGGCCGAGGCCGTCGCCGCGGACCTGGGCGCCGGGCGGCTGCCGAGGGGCGAGGCGCGACCGGGTCCGGTT
>NZ_CM001466.1:4136646-4158921 GCF_000231055.2 Saccharomonospora azurea NA-128
GGGGGGTACTCGCGGCGGCGAGCGCGCGGGAGGAGACCCGCGGATGCCATGTGCGCCACGACCGGCCCGAGCGCGACGACCGCATCTGGCAGCGCAGTCAGACCGTGCGGCTGAACCCGTCGGGGCAGCCCGTCCTGACCGACCCGATCCTGGAGCGCGCCGCATGAGCGACCTGAACGCCGCCGAGGTACGACGCGTCGTCACCACGGCACTGGAGGAGGACCTGCGCTACGGGCCGGACGTCACCACGGAGGCGACGGTTCCCGAGGACGCGACGGCCACCGCCGAGCTGACCCCGCGGGCGCCCGGCGTCGTCGCCGGGATCGCGGTCGCCACGGCCGTGTTCGACGCCGTGCTCGGCGACGGTTACGACGTCCTGTCGGCGTGTGCCGACGGCACCGCCCTGCGGCCCGGGGAACCCGCGCTCGTGGTGCGCGGCGGTGTGCGGGGGCTGCTGACGGCCGAGCGCACCGCGCTGAACCTGCTGTGCCACCTGTCCGGCGTGGCGACGGCGACGGCGGCGTGGGTCGACGCCGTGGCGGGCACCGGCTGCGCCATCAGGGACTCGCGCAAGACGCTGCCCGGGCTGCGGGCTCTGGAGAAGTACGCCGTGCGTTGTGGCGGCGGGGTCAACCACAGGATGGGCCTCGGCGACGCCGTGTTGATCAAGGACAACCACGTCGTGGCGGCGGGGTCGGTGACCGACGCTCTGCGGCTGGCGCGCGAGCGGGCCGGCGAGCTCCCGTGCGAGGTGGAGGTCGACGACCTCGACCAACTCGTGGAAGCCCTGCACGCGGGTGCCGACGAGGTACTGCTCGACAACCTGAGCCCGCGCGACTGCAGGCGGGCGGTCGACCTGCGCGACGCGCTGTCGCCCAAGACCCGGCTGGAGGCGTCGGGAGGACTCACGCTCGCCGTGGCGCGCGACTACGCGGAGACGGGCGTGGACTACCTCGCCGTCGGCGCGCTCACGCACTCCGCGCCGGTGCTCGACATCGGCATGGACCTGCGCACGGCCTGAGGGGCAGGGGGCGTCACCGGGCGGCGGCGCCCCACCTCCGGTTCGCGAGCACGGCGGTGGCCGAGCGCGAGGCCTCCGCACGGGCGGGGTCGACGTCGACCACCAGCAGGTCGGCTTCGGCGCCGAGCTGGGCGTGGACGCGCCCGAAGGGGTCGGCGACGGTGGAGTGGCCCACGCCGTTCGGTGCGGTGGGCCGGACGTCGAGCCCCGCGGTGGCCGCGTCGGGTTGGTCACACCCGAGGACCCAGGTGCCCGAGTCGAGGGCGCGGGCCCGCAGCAGGAGCTCCCACTGCTCGCGCTTGCCCTCGCCGCCCGCCCACGACGCCGGCACCACGACGGCGCTGCTGCCCGCCTGGGCGAGCGACTGGAAGAGATCGGGGAACCGCACGTCGTAGCACGTGGCGAAGCCGAGGGTGACGTCGTCGACGGTGACGGTCAGCGGTTCGTCGCCCGGCGCCACCGTGTCCGACTCGCGGAAGCCGAACGCGTCGTACAGGTGGATCTTGTCGTAGCCGAGGTGGTGGCCGAGTCCGGTGACCAGCAGCGTGTTGCGCACCCGGTCGCCGTCGGGTGTGAACATGCCCGCGACCACGAGGACACCGAACTCGTCGGCGATCTCCTCCACCTGCCGTGCCCACGGCCCGTCGAGCGGTTCGGCCACGGACGTCAGGCGCACCCCGAAGCGCGCCAGCATGGCCTCCGGGAACACGACGACCCGCGCGCCGCGCGCGGCGGCGGTGGCCGTCCACTCGCGTACCGCCCGGAGATTCTCGGCCGGATCGACACTGGATGTGACCTGGCACAAACCCACTCGGAGCACGGCTACCTCCCGGTCGCGGACGTGGTCCCGCCTCGTACCCTAGACGTTATGTTGAACCGCACCGACCTGCGAGGTCGCGTTCCGTCACCGGCCCAGCTGCGCGCCCTGTTGCCGCGCGCCGAGATGGACGTGGACGCGGTGCTGCATCAGGTGCGGCCCGTGGTGGACGCGGTGCGCGAGCGCGGTGTCGAGGCGGTGCTGGAGTACGCCGAGCGGTTCGACCGCGTACGCCCGGAGCGGGTCCGTGTGCCCGCGGCGGAGTTGGCGAAGGCGCTCGACGAGCTCGACCCGGCGGTGCGCGAGGCGCTGGAGGAGTCGATCACCAGGGCCCGCGCCGTGCACGCCGACCAACGTCGTCAGGACGTTACGACGGAGGTCGTCGAGGGCGGCACCGTCACCGAACGCTGGGTGCCGGTGCGCCGCGTCGGCCTGTACGCGCCGGGCGGTCTCGCCGTGTACCCGTCGAGCGTCGTGATGAACGTCGTGCCCGCGCAGACTGCGGGTGTGGAGTCCCTGGTGTTGTGCTCGCCGCCGCAGGCCGACTTCGGCGGTCTGCCGCACCCGACGATCCTCGCCGCGGCGGCTCTGCTGGGCGTCGAGGAGGTGTGGGCCGTCGGCGGCGCGCAGGCCGTGGCGCTGCTGGCCTACGGCGGCACCGACACCGACGGCGCGGAGCTGGAGCCGGTCGACCTGGTGACCGGGCCGGGCAACATCTACCTCACCGCGGCCAAGCGCATGCTGCGCGGGCTCATCGGGATCGACTCCGAGGCCGGGCCCACCGAGATCGCCATCCTCGCCGACGACACCGCCGACCCGGCGCACGTGGCGGCCGACCTCGTCAGCCAGGCCGAGCACGACACGCTCGCCGCGAGCGTGCTCGTCACGACCTCCGAACGGCTCGCCGACGAGGTCGACGAGCACCTCACGAAGCGGGTCGCCGCCACCAAGCACAGCCAACGGGTGGAGGAGGCGTTGCGGGGCGCGCAGTCCGGCACCGTGCTCGTGTCCACACTGGACGACGGGTTGACGGTCGTGGACGCCTACGCCGCCGAACACCTGGAGATCCAGACCGCGAACGCGCGCGAGGTGGCGGCCCGGGTCCGCAACGCGGGTGCCGTGTTCGTCGGCCCGTACGCGCCGGTGTCGCTGGGCGACTACTGTGCCGGCTCCAACCACGTGCTGCCGACCGGCGGTTTCGCCCGGCACTCCTCGGGGCTGTCGGTGCAGAGCTTCCTGCGCGGCATCCACGTCGTCGACTACAGCGAGCAGGCGCTGCGCGAGGTCGCGGACAAGGTCGTGGCCCTCGCCACCGCGGAGGACCTGCCCGCCCACGGCGAGGCCGTCACCGCGCGGCTGAGGGGAGACGACGCGTGAGCACCTCCAAGAGCACGGACGTCACTCTGGACCAGCTCCCACTGCGCGACGATCTGCGAGGCAAGAGCCCGTACGGGGCACCGCAGCTCGACGTGCCGGTGCGGCTGAACACCAACGAGAACCCGTTCCCGCCTCCCGCCGAGCTCGTCGCCGACGTCGCCGAGGCCGTGCGCGAGGCCGCGCGTGACCTGCACCGCTACCCCGACCGCGACGCCGTCGCGCTGCGGCGGGACCTCGCGGCCTACCTGTCGACGTCCACGGGCGTCCCGCTGAGCGAGCGGCACGTGTGGGCGGCGAACGGGTCCAACGAGATCCTGCAGCAGCTGCTGCAGGCCTTCGGCGGTCCGGGGCGTACGGCGCTCGGGTTCGAGCCGTCGTACTCGATGCACTCGATCATCGCGGCGGGCACGCGCACCGACTGGGTTCCCGCGCCGCGCCGTCCGGACTTCACGCTCGACGCCGAGAAGGCCGCCGCGCTGGTGGCCGAGCGGGCGCCCGACGTCGTCTTCCTCACCAGTCCCAACAACCCGACGGGCGGGTCGATCCCGCTCGACGACCTGGAGACCGTGCTCAGGGCGGCTCCCGGGCTGGTGATCGTCGACGAGGCGTACGCGGAGTTCTCGTCGCAGCCGAGCGCTGTGCGGCTGCTCGACGACTATCCGGCGAAGCTCGTGGTGTCGCGCACGATGAGCAAGGCGTTCGCGTTCGCGGGCGGGCGACTCGGGTACCTGGCCGCGGCGCCCGCCGTCGTCGACGCCCTGCAACTGGTGCGGCTGCCCTACCACCTCTCGGTGGTGACCCAGGCCGCCGCGCGCGCCGCGCTGCGCCACGCCGACGCCACCCTCGCCTCCGTGGCGACGCTCGCCGCGGAACGCGACCGGGTCGCGGACGCGTTGCGGCAGCTCGGGTTCAGTCCCGTGCCCAGCGACGCGAACTTCATCCTGTTCGGACACTTCGCCGACGCGACGGCGGCCTGGAAGTCGTATGTGGACTCCGGTGTGCTGATCCGCGACATCGGCATCACCGGTCATCTGCGCGTGTCCATCGGCACGCCCGAGGAGAACGACACCTTCCTGAAGGTGAGCAAGGAGGTCCCGCGGTGAGCCGGGTCGGCAAGGTGGAGCGCACCACCAAGGAATCGTCCATCCGGGTCGAGCTCGACCTCGACGGCAGCGGCCAGGTGGAGGTGTCCACCGGAGTCCCGTTCTACGACCACATGCTGCACTCGTTCGGCGTGCACGGCAGCCTCGACCTGAAGATCGAGGCACAGGGCGACGTGCACATCGACGCCCACCACACGGTGGAGGACACCGCGATCGTGCTGGGGCAGGCGATCCGGGAGGCGCTGGGCGACAAGAAGGGCATCCGGCGCTTCGGCGATGCGTGGATCCCCATGGACGAGACGCTCGCGCACGCCGCCATCGACGTGTCGGGCCGCCCGTACTGCGTGCACGTCGGTGAGCCCGAGCAGTTCAACGCCTTCACCATCGGCGGCAACTACCCGTTCGTGCTCACCCGGCACGTGTTCGACTCGCTGTCCTTCCACGCGCAGATCGCCCTGCACGTGCGCGTGATCCACGGACGCGATCCGCACCACATCGCCGAGGCCGAGTACAAGGCCGTGGCGAGGGCACTGCGCGCGGCGACCGAGCCCGACCCGAGGGCGGGTGGCATCCCGTCCACGAAGGGAGTCCTGTAGGTGTCCGAGGACTTCGTCGCCCTCCTCCTCTTCGCACTGGCGGGCTTCCTGGCCGGTGGGGCCTTCAGCCTGTGGAAGAAGTCGAAGGGAGTGGCCCTGGCCATCGGCGCCGCCGCCCTGCTGTCGGCCGGCGGCGCCGTTCTCTGGCTCTCCTCCTGACGCGGCTCAGCGCGCGAGCGGCTCGGCCTCCCGCTCGCCGCTGTCGTCGGGCGAAGCGCCGCCTCGGGTGAGCTTCTCGCCCTCGACGTCGACGTTCGGCAGGATCCGGTCGAGCCAGCGCGGGAGCCACCAGGCACTGCGTCCGAGCAGCGACATCAGGGCGGGCACGAGCGTCATCCGCACCACGAAGGCGTCCACCGCGACACCGACGGCCAGCGCGAAGCCGATCGACTGGATGAGCACCGCCTCCGCCAGCACGAACCCGGCGAACACGCTGATCATGATGAGCGCGGCGGCCACGACCACACGGGAGCCGTGGCTGAAGCCGGTGATCATCGCGCGGTCGGGAGTGCTGCCGTGGACGTGTTCCTCGCGCATCCGCGTCACGAGGAAGACCTGGTAGTCCATCGCGAGTCCGAACAGCACGCCGATCAGCAGCACCGGCAGCACACTCATGATCGGTCCGATGGCGTCGACGCCGAGCAGGTCGGCGAGCCACCCCCACTGGAACACCGCGACCACCGCGCCGAAGGTGGCCGCCACCGAGCCGAGGAACCCGAGTGTCGCCTTGAGCGGCACCAGGATCGACCGGAACACGATCATCAGCAGGATGAACGCCAGGCCGACGACGAGCGACAGATAGGGCAGCAGCGCGTCGGCCATCGTCGCCGAGATGTCGATGTTCATGGCGGTGGCGCCGGTGACCGACGTGGTGGCCCCGGTGTCGGCCTTGATCGCCCCACCGAGCTCGCGGATCTCGGTGACGAGATCCTCGGTCTCCTGCGTCTGCGGACCGCTCTTCGGGATCACCGTCAGCAGGGCCGTGTCGCCCGCCCTGTTGAACTGCGGGGGCGTGACCATCGCGACGTCGTCCAGCGCACCGATGCGCTGCATCGCGGTCGTCGCGGCACCCTGCGGGTCGTCGCCGACGTCGAGGACGACCACCAGCGGACCGTTCAGCCCGGGCCCGAACTTCTCGCTGATCAGCTCGTAGGCCTTGCGCTGCGTCGAGTCCGGCGCGGCGGTGGCGTCGGTGGGCAGGCCCATGCGCATGTCGGCGGCCGGCACGGCCAGTACGGCGAGCCCGGCCACGGCGGCGACCAGCACCACGATGCGGCGGCGAGCGAGGAAGGAGGCCCAGCGCTCACCCGCCGTCGACGTGGCCGTCGCGCGGCGGCGCAGGCCGGGGAGCTTGCCGCCGAGCACCTTCACGCCCGCGAACCCGAGCACGGCGGGCAGGAGCGTGATGGCGATGAGCACGGCGACGGCCACCGTCGCGGAGGCTGCCAGACCCATCTGGCCCAGGATCGGGATGCCCACCACCGTGAGCCCGGCCAGGGCGATGATCACGGTCAGCCCGGCGAACACGACGGCCGAGCCCGCCGTTCCCACGGCCGTGGCGGCGGCGTCCTCGGGGCTCGCCCCGTTCTCCAGTTCGCTGCGGTGCCGCGACACGATGAACAACGCGTAGTCGATGCCGACCGCGAGGCCGATCATCAGCGCGAGCACCGGGGTGTTGGCGTTGAGGTCGACGACTCCCGAGAGCGCGGTGATGCCCGCCATCCCGATGCCGACGCCGATCAACGCGGTGAGCAGCGGCAGTCCCGCGGCGATCAGCGAACCGAAGGTGACGACGAGAACGATCGCCGCGACGACGACGCCGACGCCCTCGGTGGCCTGCGTGACGGGGATGCCCTGCATCGCGTCACCGCCGAACTCCACCGTCCACCCCGCGTCGCGGGTGGCCTGCGCGGTGGCCTGCAGCGCGTCGCGGTCGGCGTCGGTCACCTCCGGCGACGGCAGCGCGTAGACGACCTGGACGAGGGCGAGCGAGCCGTCCGGGGCGATCGACTTCGCCTCGAACGGGTCGACGACCGTGGCGACGTTCGGTGCCGTGCCGAGATCCTCGACCAGCCCGGCCACCACCGTGGGGTCGAGCTGCTCTCCCTCCGGTGGGGCGACGGCGACGTTCACCGTGCCCTTGCCGACACCGGCCTCCGGGAACTTCTCCTCCAGGCGATCGATGGCCTGTTGTGCCTCCGTGCCGGGGATCGTCACGGAGTTGGAGGTCTGGCCGGACATCGTGAAGGCGCCGACGCCGAACACCACGAGCAGCAGCACCCACAGGCTGGTGACCAGGCCACGTCGCCGGAAGGACGCGCGGCCGAGTCTGGCGAGGAAGGTGGCCAAGACGGACTCCCAATGCGAATACGATTCACGGATGTATGCCGTCACGCTAGCCGATCGGCAAGTAGTGTTTAAGCCGATCGGCAAGTGTGTGATCCGGAAAACACCGGTGTTCCGCGCGAAGCCGGCGGCAGGCGAGGGCGGCCGACCGTGACACACGGCGTAGGGTCGGAGTGTTTGTGAGGAGGAAGGATGAGTGACCACACCGTCGCCGAGGACACCCGGACTCGCCTGCTCGCCACAGCGCTGCGCCTGTTCAGTGAGCACGGTGTGGGGGCGACGTCGCTGCAGATGATCGCCGACGAACTCGGCGTCACGAAGGCGGCCGTCTACTACCACTTCAAGACCAAGGACGAGATCACCGAGGCCGTCGCCGCCCCGGCGTTGCAGGAACTGATCGCCCGCATGGACGAGGCCGAACGGCAACGCACCCGCGGCGCCCAGATCGATCACGCACTGAGCGGCTTCGTCGACCTCATCGTGCGGTACCGGTCACTGATCGCGCTGTTCAACAGCGACCCCGGCATCATGCGCGCCATCGACCGTTCCCTCGACGGGGTCGAGAACTTCGCCGCGCGCATGCGGACACTGCTCGCCGGCCCCGACCCGGAACTCGACGCCGCCCTCACCGTCAACGTCCTGCTCGCGGGCCTCGCCCTGGCCGGCGGCGCCCCGGAGCAGGCCCAACTCGACGACGAGACGCTGCGTGAGCACCTGTTCGACATCGGACGGCGGATGCTCGGACGGCCGAAGCGGCGGGCAAGGGCGGGCACGCGGTCGTCGGTGGCGGACACGCGTGCGTGAGGCGCGGACACGGTGTCCTGGGGTGCGGACACGCGTGCGTGAGGCGCGGACACGGTGTCCTGGGGTGCGGACACGCGTGCGTGAGACGCGGACACGCGTGCGGGAAGTGCGGACACGGTGTCCTGGGGCGCGATTGCCCCAGGGTCAGTAGCCGCCTTCGGCCTTCGGCTTCAGTCCCGGGGCGCCCGGGCCGCGCGCGGCGGCGCGGTCGTCCGGGTTGTTGAGGCCACACGTGCGCAGCGACAGGCACCCGCAGCCGACGCAACTGGTGAGTTGGTCGCGCAGCCGCTGCAGCGCGTCGATGCGCGCCTCCAGTTCGGACTGCCAGCTGCGCGACAACCTCGCCCAGTCGGCCCTCGTCGGCGCGTGGTCGTGAGGCAGCGTCGACAGCGCCTCGCTGATCTGCTCCAGACTCAGGCCGACGCGCTGGGCCGAACGGATGAAGGCGATCCGCCGCAGCACCGACCTCGGGTATCGGCGTTGGTTGCCCGACGTCCGCTCCGCGAAGATCAAGCCCTTGTCCTCGTAGAAGCGCAGCGCGGTGTGGGCGACACCGCTGCGGCGGGCCACCTGTCCGATGGTGAGATGGTCGGCGAGCTTCGGCACGAGTTCACCGTACCCGGGCCTCGACCATGGTCGAGCTACGGCACGGCGACGTGTGTGCGGTAGGCGTCGACGACCTGCCGCAGAGCCTCGTCGCCCGGGGTGTTCCACAGCTCGGCGTTGAAGACCTCGACCTCGATGGGACCCCGGTAGCCCGCGGCCTCACCGGCTAGGACCTGGACAACGCGTCGGCGCGGGACTGCGCGGCGCGCGCCGCCTGGAGCATCGCCTCGGCGAGGTCGGCGAGGTTCGTGCGGGCCGCGAGGTCGGCGTTGATCGCCACCTCCTGCACGCGCCCCCGCGCGTCGACCGTGACCTCGACCAGCCCCCAGTCGTCCTGGGCCTTGACGCGGCGTTCGGCGTTCCCGCTCGTGCCCTTGCGGGGGGACGTGCCGCTCGCGCCGCCCTTCTGTTTGCGGTCGGCGAGAAGACGGTTGTCGACACGATCGGACTGCGCCAGGAGCTCGTCGATCGACGGCAGCTTCTTCTCGCTCATTCCACTGCGACGTCGGTCGGTCACGCGTGGTTCCAACTTTTCGAACGGATCGTGGAACGCCCCGTGACATCCCCGCGTCCAAGGACCATGGGTTGGGTGAGGGCACGTGCGGAGGAGCTGGCACACCGGGAGGATCCGCCGTCCGCGAACGCGCTGGGCCGGTTCCAGCCCCGCTGGGTGCGGTCTCGCGGTGGGGGAGCGTCCGTGGGTGACCGGGCTGAGCGTCCGGCCCCGGCCACGCCGTCGGCGCGGCGTCCGGAGGGCCCCGGCAACCCGTCTCGCGCGGGCAGCCGCCTGATGCGCTGACACCGTCCCGTCAGGTGGAGCGGTCGGTCCGCCCGTCGGGATCGGGCATACTCTGGCGGCGTGGACCTGGTGACACTCGACGACATCCGCGCCGCGGCCGACCGCATCGCCTCCGGCATCGTCCGGACGCCTCTGCTGACGTGTACCTGGGCCGACCCGGAGCGGCCGTTGTGGTTGAAACCGGAGACGCTCCAGCCGATCGGCGCCTTCAAGATCCGGGGTGCGCTCAACGCGCTGGCCCGGCTCGACGAGGACGCGCGGCGTCGCGGCGTGGTGGCCTACTCCAGCGGGAACCACGCGCAGGCCGTCGCCTACGCGGCCGCCAGCGAGGGGATCACGGCGCACATCGTGATGCCCAGGTCGACACCCCAGATCAAGATCGACAACACGCGGGCGCACGGCGCCGAGGTCGTGGTGTGCGGCGAGGGCGAGCGCGAGAAGGTCGCCTACGAGATCGTCGCCGAGCGGGGAGCGGTGCTGGTGCCGCCGTTCGACCACCCCGACATCATCGCCGGTCAGGGCACCATCGGGCTGGAGATCGCCGAGGACATGCCGGACGTCGACGTCGTGCTCGTGCCGGTCAGCGGGGGTGGCCTCGCCTCCGGGATCGCGTCGGCCGTCACGGCGTTGCTGCCGAACGCCAAGGTGATCGGCGTGGAACCCGAGCTCGCCTCCGACACCAAGGAGAGCCTGCAGGCCGGGTCGATCATCGAGTGGTCGATCGAGAAGCGCAACCGCACCATCGCCGACGGGCTGCGCTCGCAGCCTTCCGAACTGACGTTCGCCCACCTGAGGTCCCGGTTGCACGACCTCGTCACGGTGACCGACGACGAGATCCGGTCCGCGATGGCGGTGCTGGCGCGCAAGGGCAGGCTGGTCGCCGAGCCGAGCGGCGCGGTGCCCACCGCGGCGTACCTGCACCACGCGGCCGAGCTGCCCGCCGGGCGCACCGTGGCCGTGGTGTCGGGCGGCAACGTCGACCCCGCTCTACTGTCGGACGTGCTCACCCGATCCCTCGACGAGGAGGACTGACACGGTGTTGTTCGGTGACGATCACGTGCGCCGTTACGAGGAGACCGACGGCGAGGAGGGCTACACCTGGATGAAGGGTGCGCCGATCCTCATCCTCACCACCACGGGCCGCAGGAGTGGGAAAGAGCGCAAGTCCCCACTGATCTTCGGCGAGCACGACGGCGCTTACGTCGTCGTCGCGTCCAAGGGCGGAGCGCCGGATCACCCCGACTGGTACAAGAACCTCGCCGCCGACCCCGCGGTCCGAGTCCAGGTCAAGGCGGACAAGTTCCCGGCCCGCGCCCGCACGGCGGTGGGCGAGGAGCGCGCGAAGCTGTGGTCCCGGATGGTCGAGGTGTGGCCCGACTACGAGGACTACCAGCGCAAGACCGAGCGGGAGATCCCCGTCGTGGTGCTGGAGCGGCCGGCCTGAAGAACACGCGCGTCCGTGTCGGTGGCCCCGGTCGCCGACCGCATCCGGTCACACTGATCCGCCGTTTCCCCCGCCGTGGCCGAGGCGCCTGGTTCGCGGTGGCCATCGAGGTCATCGCTCCGTTGCTGGCCGCGGCGACCCGGTGGCGCCTCGCGGGGCACGAGCATGTGCCCCGCGAGGGTGGTGTGCTGCTCGCCGGCAACCACCTGTCCTTGGCCGACCCGATCGCGGTGACGTTGTTCACACAGACCGCGGGGCGGGTGCCCCGGTTCTTCGCCATGGCGGAGCTCTGGAAGATCCCGGTAGTGCGCCGCGTGATGGCGTCC
Source organism: Saccharomonospora azurea NA-128 (assembly GCF_000231055.2). Lineage (GTDB taxonomy): Bacteria > Actinomycetota > Actinomycetes > Mycobacteriales > Pseudonocardiaceae > Saccharomonospora > Saccharomonospora azurea. The sequence goes on from NZ_CM001466.1 coordinate 4,147,886, forward strand.
GGGCGGCACATCCCCGTGCACCGGGGCAAGGCCAGCGCGCTGCACGCGTTCCGGGACGGCGTGGCCGCGGTGCGCGAGGGGGAGTGCGTGGTGGTGTTCCCCGAGGGCGGGCTCACCGACCGGCCCGACGGCTGGCCGACCAAGGGGAAGACCGGCCTGGCCAGGATGGCGCTGACCACGGGAGCGCCCGTGGTGCCCGTGGCCTGCTGGGGTACGCACGAACTGCTCCCCGAGGGCAGGTGGCTACCCCGGGTGTGGCGCAGGCCGACCCTGCACGTCGTGGCCGGACCGGCGGTCGATCTGTCCGACCTGGTGTGCGAGCGGCCGAGCGCCACGCAGCTGCGGGAGGCCACCGAACGCATCATGACGTCCATCACGGACCTGCTGGTGGAGGTGCGTGGGCGCACCCCACCGGCCGAGGCGATGGGGGCATAATCGCGGCCATGAGCGAACACTTCGACGTTGTGGTGCTGGGTGCCGGCCCCGGCGGTTACACCGCCGCAGTCCGCGCGGCCCAGCTCGGGTACGACACCGCCGTCATCGAGGAGCGTTACTGGGGCGGGGTGTGCCTGAACGTCGGGTGTATTCCGTCGAAGGCGTTGCTGCGCAACGCGGAGCTCGCGCACCTGTTCACCCACGAGGCGCGCACGTTCGGCATCCAGGTCGACGGCGAGGTGACCTTCGACTACGGCGCGGCCCACCAGCGCAGCCGCAAGGTCGCCGACGGCCGCGTCAAGGGCATCCACTACCTGATGAAGAAGAACGCGATCACCCAGTTCAACGGTCGCGGCACCTTCACGAGTGACAAGTCCCTCCAGGTGGAGACGGCCGACGGTGTGGAGACCGTCACGTTCGACCACTGCATCATCGCCACGGGCGCCTCGCCGAAGCTGCTGCCGGGGACGTCCGTCAGCGATCGCGTCGTCACCTACGAGCAGCAGATCCTCTCGGCCGACCTGCCCGAGAGCATCGTGATCTGCGGCGCGGGTGCCATCGGCGTCGAGTTCGGCTACGTGCTGCACAACTACGGCGTCAAGGTCACCATCGTCGAGTTCATGGACCGCATGGTGCCCGCCGAGGACGAGGAGGTGTCGGCCGAGCTGGCGCGGCGCTACCGCAGGCTCGGGATCGACGTCCTCACCTCGACCCGCGTCGAGTCGATCGACGAGTCGGGCGAGAAGGTGCGTGTCACCGTGTCGAAGGACGGCGAGCAGCAGGTGCTGGAGGCCGACAAGGTGCTCCAGGCCATGGGATTCGCGCCCAATGTGGAGGGTTACGGCCTGGAGAACACCGGTGTCGCCCTCACCGAGCGTGGTGCGATCGATGTGGACGGTCGCTGCCGGACGAACGTGCCGCACATCTTCGCGATCGGCGACGTGACCGCCAAGCTCATGCTCGCTCACGCAGCGGAGTCGATGGCCATGGTGGCGGCCGAGACGATCGCCGACGTGGAGACGATGGAGCTCGACTACCGCATGATCCCGCGGGCGACGTACTGCCAGCCGCAGGTGGCGAGCTTCGGGCTCACCGAGGAGCAGGCGCGGTCCGAGGGCTACGACGTGCAGGTGTCGAAGTTCCCGTTCACGGCCAACGGCAAGGCGCACGGCCTGGCCGACCCGGTCGGGTTCGTCAAGATCGTGAGCGACGCCAAGTACGGCGAGCTGCTCGGTGGCCACCTCATCGGTCCGGACGTGACCGAGCTGCTGCCCGAGCTGACGCTGGCGCAGCAGTGGGACCTGACCGTGCACGAGGTCGCCCGCAACGTGCACGCGCACCCGACCCTGGGTGAGGCCGTGAAGGAAGCCATCCACGGCCTCGCGGGCCACATGATCAACATGTGACGTCGCTCCCCCTGCGGTCGGTCGCGCCGGCCGCAGGGGGCGACGTGTCGCGCCGATACCCGGGCCGTATCCGCGTGGAGCACGTCGAAACGTCCGAACGGGCTAGTCACCGTCGCGCGCGGGTGGGTAAAGATCACTACTGATCCGTGTGGTCTCGTCCCTTAAGGTTTTCGTCTATGGCCGTCCCGCGCTTCGCCCGGCTTCCGGTGTGCCTCGTGGCCGGTGCCGCGATGGTGGTGCTGCTGGCGTTCGGCAACCGGTACGGCTACCACGGCGACGAGTTGTACTTCATCGCCGCGGGGCGGCACCTCGACTGGGGCTACGCCGACCAGCCGCCGCTGCTGCCGTTGCTGGCGCTGGTGATGGACAGTCTCTTCCCGGACTCCGTGATGGGGTTCCGGCTGCCCGCGATGCTGTTCACCGGCATCGGCGTCGTCGTGGCCGGGCTGACGGCCCGGGAACTCGGTGGCGGTACCCGGGCCCAGGTCATGGCGGCCGGGGCCTACGCGTGTTCGCCGTTCCTGCTGGCGGGCGCGGGGCACATCCTCGCCACCCACATGGTGGACGCGTTCCTGTGGACCCTCGTCGTGTGGCTGGTGGTGCGGTGGGTCCGGGTGCGCGACGACCGGGTCCTGCTCGCGGCGGCGCTCGTGACGGCCGTCGACCTCCAGGTCAAGTTCCTCATCCCGGTGTTCTGGGCCGTCGCGCTGCTGTCGTCGCTGCTGCTGGGGCCGAAGGACCTCGTCCGGCGGCCCCTGCTGTGGGTCGGTGGGGCGATCGCGGTGGCCTCGTGCGTGCCGACGCTCGTGTGGCAGGCGGCCAACGGCTGGCCGCAGCTGGAGATGAACCGCATCGTCGCCGACGAGGTGTCGTACGCGGGCGGGCGCGTGACGTTCCTGCCGATGGCGCTCGAACAGGCCGGGTACGGCGTGGGCGCGGTGCTGGTGGTGCTCGGTGTGTGGTGGTTGCTGCGGTCTCCGCGGCTGCGCGCGTACCGCTTTCTGGGGCTCACGGTGCTCGGTGTGACGGCGGTGTTCTGGGTGTCCTCCGGCAGGCCGTACTACGTCGGCGGGATGTTCGCGCTGTGCTTCGCGGTGTCGGCGGTCGAGCTCGACCGGGTGCTGACGTCGCGGTGGAGGCCGGCCGTGGTGCTGGCGTACGCGGTGTCGGCGCTGGTGGCGGTGAGCTGGTTGCCGGTCAAACCGATCTCGGCCTACGCCGGGGAGCCGTACGACCCGATGAACATGGAGCTGGAGGAGTTCGGCTGGCCGCAGGTCGCCGAGAGCGTGGCGTCGGCGTACGCGGAGCTTCCCCCCGAGCAGCGGGCCGCGACCACCATCGTGACCGAGACCTACTGGCAGGCGGCGGCGATCGAGAAGTTCGCGCCCTCGCTGCCCGAGGCGCACAGCGGTGGGCGCGGTTACTGGTACTTCGGCTCGCCTCCCGAGAGCGCGCCGCTGACGCTCTTCGTCGGCGGTGAGCGGGAGAAGCTCGCCGAGGCCTTCGAGCGCGTGACGCTGCTCGGCACCGTGGACAACGGCCACGAGGTCAACAACGACAACCAGGGCGCACCGATCTGGTTGTGCGAGGGGCGAACGGCGTCGTGGGCGGAGTTGTGGCCCTCGTTCCGGCACATGAGCTTCAAGTGGTGACCCGCTGGTCACGCCCTGTCTGAGCAGGATCGTTCACTGACGGCCCGACTGGAGCCTTGACGATCCGACGGTTATCGCCCTACTTTTGCATGCCAGAGAAGAAAGTGGGGCTGATGTGGATATAAGTCTGCACACGGCGAGCGGCCAAGTGGGTACCCGGCCCCGACTCACTCTCACCCGCCCCGTCCCCGCTCCTCGGCACCGGTCGCTTCTCGCACGCTCCGCCCGGCTCTCCGGTCGCGGCGGACTGTGCGCGCCCGGGCCGAACACGCAGTGCCCGCCGACGTCACCGGTACGCGGCGGTGGTCAGGTCAAGCGAACTTGGTGGGTTTCGACTCGTGACTGAACAGGCAAGCAGCAATGACGGCAGGCGACCCGAACTGCGGGTCGCCATGGTGGGCCACGCCTTCATGGGCGCCGTGCACTCGCAGGCGTGGCGCAGTGTCGCGCGGTTCTTCGACGTACCGCGCCCTCCCAGAATGGTCGTCCTCGGTGGGCGGAACCCCGAGCGCACCGCGCAGGCGGCACAGCGCATGGGCTGGGACGAGGCCGCCACGGACTGGCGGGACCTCGTACGACGCGACGACGTCGATCTCGTGGACATCTGCACTCCCGGCGACACCCACGCCGAGATCGCCATCACGGCGTTGGAGGCCGGCAAGCACGTGCTGTGCGAGAAGCCGCTGGCCAACACGGTCGACGAGGCCGAACGGATGGTGCAGGCCGCCGAACGCGCTCGCGAGCGCGGCGTGTACGCGATGGTCGCCTTCAACTACCGCCGAGTGCCCGCACTCGCGCTGGCCCGGCGGTTGGTGGCCGAAGGGCGGTTGGGGGAGGTGCGCCACGTGCGGGCCGCCTACCTGCAGGACTGGCTCGCCGACGCCGAGTCGCCGATGACGTGGCGGCTGCGCAAGGAGCAGGCGGGATCGGGCGCGCTCGGCGACATCGGCGCGCACATCATCGACGCCACCCAGTTCGTGACGGGCCAGACCATCGCGGGCGTGTCGGCGTTGACCGAGACGTTCGTGCGGCAACGCCCGTCCGACGGCGGTGGCATGGAGGACGTCACCGTCGACGACTGCGCCCTGTTCACCGCCCGGTTCTCGTCGGGCGCCGTGGGCAGTTTCGAGGCGACGCGCTACGCGCTGGGTCGTAAGAACGCCATGCGCATCGAGATCAACGGCTCGAAGGGCAGCGTCGCCTTCGACTTCGAGTCGATGAACGAGTTGTGGTTCCACGACGGTACGGACGCGCCGGAGACCGGAGGATTCCGACGCATCGTCGTCACCGAACCCACCCATCCCTACGCCGGCGCCTGGTGGCCGCCGGGACACGTGCTCGGCTACGAGCACACGTTCACCCACGAGCTCGCGGACCTGCTCACCGCGATCGAGTCGGGGACGCCACCGGAACCCAGTTTCGCCGACGGCCTCCGCGTGCAGCGGGTGCTGGAGGCGGTCGAGAAGAGTGCGGAAAACGGATCGAGTTTCGTGCAGGTGTAGTCGGCAACCGACCGGGTCCCACGTGTTGGGGGACGAGGAGTAGGTACCAGTGCAACGAAGCAGTAGTACCAGCGGGACGAGACCGTCGCGGATCGGATGGAAGGCCGGTGTCGCGGCGCTGGCATTGACCACGGGACTGGGAGCCGGCGGTTTCGTCGCCGCCGCGGACCAGAAGACTCAGCACGAGGAAGGCAGCGTTCTCGTCTTCTCGAAGACCGCGGGCTTCCGGCACGACTCGATCCCGGCCGGGATCGAGGCCATCGAGCGGCTGGGCGCGGAGCACCACTTCTCCGTGGAGGCCACGGAGGACGCCGCGGCCTTCACGGACGACAACCTCGCGGGCTACGACGCCGTGGTGTGGCTGTCGACCACGGGCGACGTCCTGAACGACGAGCAGCAGGCCGCCTTCGAACGCTACGTCGAGGGCGGCGGGGGTTACGTCGGCGTGCACGCCGCGTCCGACACCGAGTACGACTGGCCGTGGTACGGCGACCTCGTGGGTGCCTGGTTCGACTCGCACCCGCACATCCAGGAAGCCACCGTCGAGGTCGAGGACACCGACCATCCGTCCACAGCGGACCTTCCGGAACAGTGGGTGCGCACCGACGAGTGGTACAACTACCGCGAGAACCCCAGGCAGGACGTCCGCGTGCTCGCCTCGCTCGACGAGAGCAGCTACGACGCGGGCTCCGGCGCGATGGGCGACCATCCCATCGCCTGGTGCCACGAGAACAGCGGTGGCCGCGCCTGGTACACGGGCGGCGGACACACCGTCGAATCGTTCGAGGAGCCGGAGTTCCTCGCCCACCTCGCCGGCGGCATCTCCTACGCGGCGGGACTCGCCGACGCCGACTGCAGCACGTCGGGTGACCCGGGCGGCGACGCGCCGGCCGACTCCGACTTCGACCAGATCACCCTCGCCAAGGGCGAGGACGTGACGGGGGAGCCGATCGCGCTCGCGGTACTCCCGGACCGTCGGGTGCTGCACACCGCCCGCGACGGCCGGGTCTTTCTGACCACGCCCGAGGGCACCACGACCGTGGCGGCGACGCTGGACGTCTACAACCACGACGAGGACGGCCTCCAGGGCATCGCGGTCGACCCGGACTTCGAGAACAACGGCTGGGTCTACCTCTACTACGCGCCGCCGCTGGACACCCCGGCCGGGGACGCGCCGGAGAACGGCACGCCGGAGGACTTCGCGCCGTTCGAGGGCCACAACCAGCTCTCCCGGTTCAGGCTGACCGACGAGGGCACGCTCGACCTCGACAGCGAGCAGCAGATCCTGCAGGTGCCCGCCGACCGCGGCACGTGCTGCCACGCCGGTGGTGAGATCGACTTCGACGCCGACGGCAACCTGCTGCTGTCCACGGGCGACGACACGAACCCGTTCGCCTCGGACGGGTACACGCCGATCGACGAGCGCTCCGACCGCAACCCCGCGTTCGACGCCCAGCGCAGCTCGGGCAACACCAACGACCTGCGCGGCAAGATCCTGCGGATCACGGTGCAGGAGGACGGCAGCTACACGATCCCCGAGGGCAACCTGTTCGAGCCGGGCACCGAGAAGACCCGCCCGGAGATCTACGCGATGGGTTTCCGCAACCCGTTCCGGTTCGCGGTCGACAAGGAGACCGGATGGATCTACCTCGGTGACTACGGTCCCGACGCGGGATCGGCGAACCCGGACCGCGGCCCGGCGGGCACCGTGGAGTTCAACCTCGTCAAGGAGCCCGGCAACTACGGCTGGCCGTACTGTGTGGGCGACAACGAGCCGTTCCACGACTACGACTTCGCCGAGGGCACCTCGGGCGGGGCGTTCGACTGCGACGCTCCGGTCAACGACAGCCCGAACAACACCGGGCTGACCGAGTTGCCGCCCGCGCAGCCCGCGTGGATCCCGTACGACGGCGGGTCGGTGCCCGAGTTCGGCACCGGTGGCGAGTCGCCCATGGGCGGCCCGGTGTACCACTTCGACGCCGAGCTCGACTCCAACACCAAGTTCCCCGAGTTCTACGACGGCAAGAACTTCGCTTACGAGTGGGACCGCGGCTGGATCAAGACGATCGAGGTCGGCGAGGACGGCGAACGCGGAGCCATCGAACCGTTCTTCGAGTCCATGCAGCTCACGCGGCCGATGAACATCGAGTTCGGTCCCGACGGGTCGCTGTACGTGCTGGACTACGGCAGCGGCTACTTCGGTGGCGCGGCCGACTCGGCCGTGTACCGCATCGACTACACGAAGGGCAACCGCACGCCGCAGGTGTCGCTGTCGGCCGACGTGACGTCCGGGCAGGCTCCGCTGGAGGTCGCGTTCGACCCGTCGGGCACCGAGGACGGGGACGGCGACGAGCTCACCTACGCCTGGGACTTCGACGGCGACGGTGAGACCGACTCGACCGAGGCCGGGCCGGTGACGCACACCTACGAGCAGGAGGGGCAGTACAGCGCCCGGCTCGCGGTCACCGACACCAGCGGGCTCACCGGGAGCGCCAGCGTCGTGGTGACGGTCGGCAACACCGCTCCGACCGTCACGATCGAGACGCCCGTGAACGGCGGGTTCTTCGGCTTCGGCGACAGCGTGCCGTTCCAGGTGACCGTCACGGACCCCGAGGACGGGGAGATCGACTGCTCGAAGGTCACCGTCGAGTACATCCTCGGCCACGACAACCACGGTCACCCGCTGTCGAGGGCCACCGGATGTGAAGGGGTCATCGAGACGCCCGCCGACGAGGGCCACGGACTCGACGCCGACATCTTCGGGGTCATCAACGCGAGCTACACCGACACCGGCGCCGGGGACGTGCCCGCGCTGGAGGGCTCGGACGAGGTCGTGTTGCAGCCCAAGATCAAGCAGGCCGAGTTCTTCACCGAGCACGAGGGCGTCGAGGTCGTGGACGCCGACGGCGCCAGCGGTGGCAAGCGGATCGGCTACATCGACGACGGCGACTGGATCAAGCTCGACCCGGCCGACCTGACCGGCGTCGAGGGCGTGACCTACCGGGTGTCCTCGGGCGGCGAGGGCGGCACCATCGAGGCGCGGATCGGCGCGGTCGACGGTCCGGTGGTCCACACCGTGGACGTGCCCAACACGGGCGGCTACGACGACTACACGGAGATCGGTCCCGTGGCTGTCACCGATCCGGGTGAGAAGGGGCCGCTGTACCTGGTCTTCCGCGGCGAGGGCAGCGGAGGATTGTTCGACGTGGACGTCCTGCACGTCGACGGCGGGGGAGTCGCCCAGCCCGGCACCCCGCCGGCGGACTGCGAACCGGCGCAGCCCGAGGAGGGCTACCGGATGCTGTTCGACGGCACCGCCTCCTCGCTCGACGGCTGGAACCAGGCCGGACCCGGTTCGTTCGAGCTGGAGGCCGACTGCACGATCAAGTCGGTCGGCGGCATGGGGCTGCTGTGGTTCGGCGAGGAGCTCGGCGCCTACAGCCTCAAGCTCGACTGGAAGATGGCCGGGGACGACAACTCCGGCGTGTTCGTCGGGTTCCCCGACCCCGGTGACGACCCGTGGGTGGCGGTGAACGAGGGCTACGAGATCCAGATCGACGCCACGGACGCCCCCGAGAAGACCACGGGGGCGATCTACGAGTTCCAGTCGGCGGATCTGGAGGCCCGGGACGCCGCGCTGAACCCGCCGGGGGAGTGGAACTCCTACGAGCTCGTGGTCCGCGACCAGACGATCCAGGTGTACCTCAACGGGACGCTGATCAACGATTTCGTCAACACCGACGAGAACCGTGACCTGACGAGCGGGTTCATCGGGTTGCAGAACCACGGCGACGGTGACGACGTCTGGTTCCGCAACGTGCAGGTGCGCGAGCTGGACACGACGGCACCGGCGACGGAGGCGTCGTTCGCCGAACCCGGCGCGAGCGGGTGGCACGCGAGCGAGGTGGGCGTCACGCTGACCGCCACCGACGACTCCTCCGGTGTCGAGCGCATCGAGTACAGCCTCGACGGCGGGGACTGGACCACCTACACCGAGCCGGTCGTGATCAGCGGCGACGGTGAGCACACGATGCTCTACCGTGCCGTCGACGCGGCGGGCAACGTCGAGACCGACAAGGCCGTCACCGTGAAGATCGACGGCACGAACCCGACGGTGCTCGTCGGCGGTGTGGCGGACGGCTTCGTCTACGGCGACGCCACCGACCTCACGATCACGTGGCAGGCCCGCGACGACACGTCCGGCATCGCCTCGGCCGCGGCCGAGCTCGACGGCGAGGCGGTGGAGGAGAGCACCACGGTGCCGTTGCACCGGCTGGACCTCGGCGAGCACACGCTGACCGTGGGGGCCACCGACGAGGCGGGCAACACGGCCGAGCACACCGTGACGTTCACGTCGACCACGTCGGTGGCCGACGCGAGGGCGCTGGTGTACCGGTTCGCCGCCGACGACCGGCTCAACCTCGTCCAGAAGGTGCTGCTGCTCGTGGATCTGGCGCGGGCGGAACGGGCTCTCGACCGGGACCGGCCGCAGCAGGCGGCACGGGCGCTCGACTCGTTCGTCGATCGGGCCGAGCGGGTCTCGGACGAGCGGGCGCGCGACACGCTCGTGCGCGACGGCCGCGCTCTTCTCGGCCATGTCGACGGCAGTGCCACGCTGCCCGTCGTGTCGTGAACCTCTCCCGGGCGGGCGTTCGCGGCGCGGCGAGCGCCCGCCCGGGAGCCTCCACGACGATGTCGTCGTAGCGACCAGCCGAAACGGCGTGAGAGGGTCGGGCAAGGCGCGGCGGTGAGTCCCGCCGCGAAGAGGACGAATGAACTGAGGTTGGTGCATCATGGCGCCCACAGGGTTGTGGTTGATCGGTGCCCGAGGTTCGGTCGCCACCACGGCGATCACGGGTCTGCTCGCGTTGCGGGCCGGAGTCGTTCCTCCCGTCGGCTGCGTCAGCGCGCAGCAGGAGTTCGCGTACGTCCCGTTGCCGGACTGGGACGAAATCCACGTCGGCGGACACGACATCACCGACACGAGCCTGGAGAAACGGGCCGAACTGCTCGCCGAGTCGGGAGTGATCCCGCACCGGGTGCTCGAAGCGGTACGCCCCGCTCTGTCCGAAGTGGATGACCAGGTGCGGCCGGGGTATCACCCGGCGACGCACACGGGCACCCAGGCGGACGCGGCCAGGGCACTCTCCGCCGACCTCAGCGCCTTCGCCGAACGCCACGGTCTCGCCCGGGTCGTGGTCGTCAACGTGTCGTCGACCGAGCCGGTCTTTCCGCCGTTGCCCGAGCACGACAACCTGGAGACGTTGGAAGCGGCCATGGCCGTCCCCGGTCGCACGGTGCTCCCGCCGAGTTCGGTGGCGGCCTACGCGGCACTGCGGGCCGACTGTCCCTTCGTCGACTTCACGCCGTCCACGGGCGTCCGCCTGCCCGCGCTGACGGCACTCGCCGACCGGAGGAAGGTGCCCTACGCCGGGTCGGACGGCAAGACGGGCGAGACGCTGGTCCGGACCACCCTCGCCCCGATGTTCACCACGCGCGGGCTCACGGTGCGGTCGTGGGCGGGCACGAACCTCCTCGGTGGCGGCGACGGCATGACGTTGGCCGACGCCGAGCACGCGGGCAGCAAGCTCGCCTCCAAGGGACGGGGGTTGGCGACGCTGCTCGGTCGGGAGGTCACGGCGCCGCTGCACATCGACAACGTGCCCGATCTGGGCGAGCAGAAGATCGCCTGGGACCACGTGTCGTTCGACGGCTTCCTCGGCGCGCGCATGAGCATGCAGTTCACCTGGACCGGCTACGACTCGTCGCTCGCCGCGCCGCTGGTGCTGGACCTCGCGCGGTTCACGGCGGCGGCGCACGCGGCGGGTCGGACGGGAGCTCTCGCAGAACTCGCCTTCTTCTTCAAGGACCCGATGGGAAGCGACGAACACCGCCTCGCGCAACAGTTCTCCGCGCTCGTCGACTGGGCGGGCACGCTGTGAGCGCCTACGTCGAACTCGTCCGCGCGCCCGCGGCGCTGACGGTCGTGGGCGACACCGTGGCCGGTGCCGCGGCGGCGGGGACCCGGCTGCGGGGCCGGC
>NZ_CM001466.1:4159021-4174066 GCF_000231055.2 Saccharomonospora azurea NA-128
GCACCGCGGTCCGTCCGGACGCCGACCCGGACGGGCTCGTGCACGGCACCCTCGACGACCGCGCGCGCGGCCGGCTGCTCGCGGCACTGAGCTCGGCGATCGACGACACCGACACGCTCGTGAAGGAGGTCGAGGACCTCTACCGCTACGGCGACGGCGCCGAACGGCGTGGTCTGCTGCGCCATCTCCACGTGCTGCCCACCGACGACCCGCACGTCGTCGAGTCGGGTCTGCGCCTGGTCACCGACGCGTTGCGGGCCAACGACACCGGGCTCGTGGCCGCAGCGCTCGGCCCGTTCGCGGCGGCCCACCTCGACGACCACTCGTGGCGGCACGGCGTCCTGAAGTGCCTGTTCACCGGAGTTCCCACGGCCGCCGTCGCCGACCTCGACCGGCGCGGTGACGCCGAGCTGCTCCGCATGGTCTCCGACTACGCGGCCGAGAGGAGAGCCGCAGGCCGCTCCGTGCCCGCCGACGCCGAGGCGATCCTGGCCTCCGGCGCCACCCGTGACGAGGAGGTCGCCCGATGAAGATCTTCGACCCGCACATCCACATGACGTCGCGTACCACCGACGACTACGAGACCATGTACGCCGCCGGCGTGCGGGCGCTCGTCGAACCCGCGTTCTGGCTCGGCCAGCCCCGCACGAACGTCGGCTCCTTCACCGACTACTTCGACAGCCTCATCGGCTGGGAGCGGTTCCGGGCCACGCAGTTCGGCATTCGCCACCACTGCACGATCGCGCTGAACCCCAAGGAGGCCAACGACCCCCGCTGCGTCGAGGTGCTCGACGTGCTGCCGCGCTACCTCGCCAAGGACGGAGTGGTGGCCGTCGGCGAGGTCGGCTACGACTCGATGACCGAGGCCGAGGAGAAGGTGTTCACCCACCAGCTCGGCCTCGCGATCGAGCACGAGCTGCCGATCCTCGTCCACACTCCCCACCGCGACAAGCTGTCGGGGACGCAGCGCACACTCGACGTCGTGCGCGAGTCGGGCATCGACCCGGCCCACGTCGTGGTGGACCACCTCAACGAGGTCACGGTCGGCCTGGTGGCCGAGTCCGGCTGCTGGATGGGCTTCTCCGTCTACCCCGACACGAAGATGGACGAGCACCGCATGGTGTCGATCCTCAAGGAGTACGGCACCGACCGGATGCTGGTGAACTCCGCCGCCGACTGGGGCCGCTCCGACCCGCTGAAGACACTGCACACCGGAAAGGCGATGCTGGTGGCGGGTTTCTCGCAATCCGATGTGGACAAGGTGTTGTGGGACAACCCCGTCGCCTTCTACGGGCAGAGCGGCAAACTGATGCTCGACCCGGTACCCGGGTCCACGCCCACGGCGGAGACTTTCGAGGGCAACTCGGTGCTGCGCGGCGCGAGGAAGTGAGCCGTGCTGTCCTACTGCACCAACGTGCACCCGGCACAGGACCTCGACGGCATCGTGGCCCAGCTCGACACCTACGCGGCGCCGGTGCGGGAGCGGCTGGGGGTCGACCTGCTCGGCGTGGGGCTGTGGCTCGCGGCGGACGTGGCCTCGGCGCTGGCGGAGGACGCAGGCGCCCGGGCCCGGCTCGCCGGTGAACTCAAGGCCAGGGGGCTGGGTGTGCAGACCCTCAACGCCTTCCCCTACGGCGGGTTCCACGACACCGTGGTCAAACACGCGGTGTACGTTCCTCAATGGACCGACCCGCGCAGGCTGCGCTACACCCGCGACTGCCTGACGGTGCTGGCCGACCTGCTGCACGACGACGCCGACTACGGCAGCATCTCGACCCTGCCGCTGGCGTGGCGGGAACCGTGGAGCGGGGCCGACGACGACCGGGCGGTCGCCGCGTTCGAGGAGGCCACCGCACACGCGCGCACGCTGTCCGGCCGGCTGGGCAGGCCGTTGCGGCTCGCGGTGGAACCCGAACCCGGGTGCGTGCTCGACACGGTGGCCGACGCCGTGTCGTGGCTGGCGGGCCGGGTCGACCCCGAGTACGTGGGCGTGTGCCTGGACACGTGCCACCTGGCCGTGTCGTTCGCCGATCCCGCCGAGGAGGTGCGGCGCATCCACGCCGCCGGGCTGGACGTCGTGAAGGTGCAGGCCTCGGCCGCCCTGCACGTGGAGCACCCGAGCGACGCCGACGCCCGCACGGCGCTGGCGGAGTTCTGCGAACCCCGCTACCTGCACCAGGTGCGGGAGCTGTCGCCGACGGGCGAGGTGCTCTCGGCCGACGATCTCGACGAGGCGCTGACGCAGCTACCGGGCGAGGGACCGTGGCGCGTGCACTTCCACGTGCCGTTGCATGCCCGGCCGCGGTCGCCGTTGACGTCGACGACGGACGTCCTCACCGACGCCGTGGCGGCACTCGCCGCGAGCGGTCGCCCGCTCCCGCACGTCGAGGTCGAGACCTACACGTGGACGGTACTGCCCGACGCCGACCGGATCGATCTCGCCGCGGGGATCGCCGACGAACTGCGCTGGGCCCGGACGGAGGTAGCCGCATGAAAAAAGTGTTGATGCTCGACGTCGTGGGGATGACACCCGCGTTGTTGCGGCACATGCCGAACCTGTCGAAGGTCGCCGACCGCGGCTGGCGGGCCGAGCTGGGCACCGTGCTGCCCGCGGTCACGTGCAGCGTGCAGTCGACCCTGCTCACCGGGGCGATGCCCGCCGAGCACGGGATCGTCGGCAACGGCTGGTACTTCCGCGACCTCGGTGAGATCTACCTGTGGCGGCAGCACAACAAGCTCGTGCAGCGACCGAAGGTGTGGGAGACCGCGAGGGCCGCGCAGCCCGGCTACACCGCCGCCAACGTGTGCTGGTGGTACGCGATGGGCATGACCACCGACATCACGGTCACCCCGCGGCCGATCTACCACGCCGACGGCAGGAAGTCGCCCGACTGCTACGTCCGTCCTCCGCACCTGCACGACGCGTTGACGGCCGAGCTGGGCGCGTTCCCGCTGTTCCAGTACTGGGGTCCCACGGCGTCGATCACCTCGTCGAAGTGGATCGTGGAGGCCACGCGGCGCATCCTGCGCACCGACAATCCCGACCTGACCATGGCCTACGTGCCGCACCTGGACTACGACCTCCAGCGGTACGGACCCGACTCGCCGCAGGCGGCCACCGCCGCACGCGACGTCGACGCGGTGCTCGCGCCCCTGCTCGCCGACGCCGAGCGGGCCGGGACCACGGTCGTGGCGCTGTCGGAGTACGGCATCACGTCCGTGGACACGCCGGTGGACATCAACCGGGCGCTGCGCCGCGAAGGGCTCCTGGAGGTCTACACCCAGGACGGCATGGAGTACCTCGACCCGTGGACGTCGCGCGCGTTCGCGGTGGCCGACCACCAGGTCGCGCACGTCTACGTCGCCGACGAGGCCGACCTGCCGCGCGTCCGCAAGATCGTCGAGAGCCTGACCGGAGTCGACGAGGTGCTCGACCGCGAGGCCCAGGCCCGGTACGGGCTCGACCACGAGCGGGCCGGTGAGTTCGTCGCGGTGGCGGAGCCGCGCGCGTGGTTCACCTACTACTACTGGTTCGACGACGACCATGCTCCCGACTTCGCGCGCGGCGTGGAGATCCACCGCAAACCCGGCTACGACCCCGCCGAGTTGTTCCTCGACCCGACCGACCGCTTCGCCAAGGCCAGGGCGGGACTCAACCTGGTGCGCAAGAAGGTCGGGCTGCGCTACGCCATGAACGTGGTGCCCACCGACCCGAGGTGGGTCCGCGGCTCGCACGGCCGCCTGCCCGACTCGCCCGAGCACGGTCCGGTGCTGGTGTGCTCGGACCCGGTCGTGCCTGCCGCCGTGGAGTCCGGTGGGCGCCTGGCCGCCACCGACGTACGTCACCTGCTCCTGCAACTGCACGGAATCCGAGAGGAAGCTCACCGATGAGCCGACCGGTAACACTGTTCACGGGCCAGTGGGCCGACCTGCCGTTCGAGGAGGTCTGCCGACTCGCGTCGAGCTGGGGATACGACGGGCTGGAGATCGCCTGCTCGGGCGACCACTTCGAGGTCGACCGAGCGTTGTCCGAAGAGGACTACGTCGCGAACCGGCTGACGCTGCTCGACTCCTACGGACTCAAGGTGTGGGCGATCTCCAACCACCTCGTGGGCCAGGCCGTCTGCGACGACCCGATCGACGAGCGGCACCGCAACATCCTGCCCGCCCGCATCTGGGGCGACGGCGAGCCCGAGGGCGTGCGGCAGCGGGCCGCGGCCGAGATGGCCGACACGGCCAGGGCCGCCGCGAAGCTCGGCGTCGACACCGTCATCGGCTTCACCGGGTCGAAGATCTGGAAGTACGTGGCGATGTTCCCGCCCGTGTCCGCCGAGATGATCGACGACGGCTACGCCGACTTCGCCCGCCGCTGGAACCCGATCCTCGACGTCTTCGACGAGGTCGGGGTGCGGTTCGCCCACGAGGTGCACCCCAGCGAGATCGCCTACGACTACTGGACCACCAAGCGGGCGCTGGAGGCCGTGGACAACCGGCCCGCCTTCGGCCTCAACTGGGACCCGTCGCACTTCGTGTGGCAGGACCTCGACCCGGTGGGGTTCATCCTCGACTTCGCCGACCGTATCTACCACGTGGACTGCAAGGACACGAAGAAGCGGTTCGACGGCCGCAACGGCAGGCTCGGCTCGCACCTGCCGTGGGCCGACCCCCGCCGTGGGTGGGACTTCGTCTCCACCGGACACGGCGACGTGGACTGGGAGAGCGCGTTCCGGGCACTGAACGCCATCGGCTACACCGGCCCCATCTCGGTCGAGTGGGAGGACGCGGGCATGGACCGCCTGCGCGGCGCGGCCGAGGCCGTCACCTACATCCGCAGCCAGCTGTTCGACAAGCCCGAGGCGGCCTTCGACGCCGCGTTCAGCACGGAGAGGAACGACACGCCATGAGTGACAAGGCACTGTCCCGTAGAGCGATGTTCCGCACCGCGGCCGGGGCCGCGGCCGCCGTGGGGCTGGCCGGAGCGATGAGCGGCACCGCCCACGCCGGCTGGGGCCCACCCGGCAGGCGCATCCCCAAGCAGATGATCAGCATCCAGCTCTACACCCTCCGGAACCTGTTCGAGGCCGACCTGGAGGGCACGCTGGAGGCACTCGCCGACATCGGCTACCGCAGCGTCGAGCTCGCCGGCACGTACGGGCGCTCGGCGGCGGAGTTCCGGGGGCTGCTCGACCGCTACCACCTGAGGGCGACGTCCGCGCACGTCTCCTTCGACGGCGAGGACGTCGACGCGCTGATCGAGGACGCCAGGACGCTCGGCTACCGCAAGGCGGCCTGCGCCTACGCGAACTACTCGACGCTGGAGGAGTGGCGGGCGTTCGCGGGCCGCCTCGACACGGCCGCGGCGGCCTTCCGCAAGGCCGGCATCTCGTACGGCTACCACAACCACGCCCACGAGTACCAGGCCATCGACGGGGTCCGGCCGATCGACGTCATCGCCGAGCGCACCAGCCCTCGCAACGTGCACCTGGAGTACGACCTGTACTGGGTGGTGGACGGCGGCGCGGACCCGGTGGAGGAGTACTACCGCCGGTTCGGGCGGGTGCAGCAGTTCCACGTCAAGGACCGTGGCGAGGACGGCGGCTGGGCCGACGTCGGCACGGGCACCATCGACTGGGCCACGCTGTTCCGCCGCACGTGGGCGGGGCCGATGAAGCAGTACATCGTCGAACACGACGACCCGGCCGACCCGCTGAACACGGCGAAGGTGGGCTACGACTACCTGGCCGACCTGCGTTTCTGAACGCCGGGTTGCCCCGGTCGCGGGTGGTGCCCGCACCGCTCACGACCGGGGATCCGCGGCATGGCCGTGTTCCGGGTTTCGGCCGGCATCGAGAGCACAGCCGCCAGCCTGAAGGGGCCGCCGGCTGAACGCAAAAAAGACCCGGCCCCGCAGTGACTGCGAGAACCGGGTGGTATGTCTCAAGCATACATGGCGGGCGAGTGTTGTCACCAGCCATCCGGTTTGCGGCTGGGGCCGACCGGGTTCGGAAGCTGGTGGTCGTAGAAGTGGTGCGGGCGCAACCTTCGCCACCAGTGTCGCCCGGCGCCCTCGGAAGCCTCACCACGAAGGTCTTTGGCAGTCGGGTGGGTGCTCGGGTTCACCGTGGCGACTGGAACGTGTCGGCGGGCGTGCTGGAGCGGGAAGTGCAGGTCGGAGTCGTTCGACAACACCATCGCTGCGTCGACGCGGTGTGAGAGCACGTCGATGAGCAGGTGGCTGGCGACGTTGACGTCGGAGCCCTTCTCCTCGAAGGTACTCACCGTGACCAGTAGATTACGGTGCCCCTCCGGACCGGTGATCTCCTCGCTGGGCAGCCATGAAGGCAGCTGATCCTCGCCGGGGGAAGCGACCCGGCGCACCGGGCTGCCGTTGCGGGATCTCTCGATTAGGACACCCGTCTTGGTGCGAGGGGCGTACTTGCCGTTGACGACTTCCAGCTGCGGGATATGGCACTGGAGGGCCTCGATGTAGACCTGCTGGTCGTGTCTCGAACTGGAATCTCCTTCGCGATCCCGCGGCGCGGTGCAGTAGACCAGCCGTTCCAGGACGGCACCGGGCCAGACATGGGGGTTGATCAGCGACATCGCCAGAGCTGCGAGATCGAGCCAGCGCCATCCTGCGGTGCCTCGGCCGCAGTGGGACCGGGCACCGTAGTAGACGTTGAATGCGTCCACGTAGACGCCGACCCGCATCGGCTTTCCCTACTGTTCCTCGCCCACCCTGGCACCGTAGCGATCAACAGCCGGAGCGTGGGGAACATCAGGATTACAACGTCGCCAGAAATCCTCGTACCGCCCTCGGTCAGTCGCCGTAGGCCTGCAGCGTTCGCAGGGCGTTGACCGTCGCGTAGCCGCGCCATTCGAGGGTGGCGGCGGGGGAGTAGCTGGTGAAGTCGACGGTCCAGCCCCCGTCGTCCGCCTGGCCGGAGCGCAGCCGTCGCAGGTCGGCCTCGACGGCGGCCTGCGACAGCAGCGCGCGGGCCGGGCCCGGTTGCGGTGCGAAGTCGAGTGGTCGCATGTACTCGTCGTCGGCGCCGCCCTGGACGTGGACCATCCCGTCGGTGGGAACGAACGCACCGAGCACGTCGAGGAGTTCGCGGGCCGTCTCCGGATGCGCCCCACTCAGCACGTCGGCGAAGCGCACGGTGAACGCCAGCTCGATGGCGTGGGGAGTCCGGTGCTCCGTCCGCAGCCGGTGGACGGCGGCGACGCAGAACTCGGTGGCCCGGGCGAGCCACGGGTGATCGGCGACCGCCCGATCGTGTCGCGCGACGCGGTGTGCGTGCAGGGCGACGACCGACGTGATCTGCAAGGAAGACACTCCCGGGTCCGCGTGGACCCAGAACGGTGCGCAGTGCTCCGGCTCGGTGACCGGGAGGGCGAACGGGAGCCCGCCGTCGGGCAGTGTCACGGTGAGCAGCCAGTCGCACAGCTGCTCCGCCTGCGGGCTCGTGACCGGAGCGATCTCGGCCAGCACCTCGAAGGCGTGCAGCGCGGCCGCCGGTTGGCTCTCGGGTGAGCGCAGGTCGGGTTCGAGGCCGTGGCCGTAGCCGCCGTCGGCGTTGCGGTACGCGCCGAGCGCGGCGAGCGTGGGCTGCGGGTCGCCACGGCCCACCAGGAGTGCGTAGCGGTGCTGGTCGAGCAGGCGGGCGTGGCCCGTGAGGAACCGGGACGCCGCCGCAAGCGATGTGGTCTGAGTCATAGAAAGACGCTAGCGCTCGCCTGAACGCGTGTTCGACTGGTCTTCGTGAACGACAGGTCGAGGGCCGCATCCGCCGACCACGCTGCGGCGGATGCGGCCCTCGGTCTTTCAGTGAACCGCCGGGCTCGCCTGGAACGGCAGCCCGACCGGCTCGTCGCCTTGCCGCGGCACGGGCACGTCCGCCAGTGCCGATTCCACCGTCGCGTGCAACGGCAGTGCGTCCGCGAGGCCCACGGCCTCGACCGGTCTGGTGACCACGCGCTGCGTCGCCACGATGCGGAACGTGACTCCGCGCCGCACGGCGACGTCCTGCGTGTCGAGCAGCAGTGCCAGGCCCGCCGAGCCGAGGAACGTGACCTGCTCGAGGTCGACGATCAGCTGCTGGGGCGGCGACACGAGCTCCATCGCCTTGTCCAGGTTCTCGGCGAGCGCGTCCCTCGTGCTGAGGTCCACCTCGCCACTCACTGTCACCACGACTCCTGTTCCGTGACAATCGGTGGTTACTTCCAACAAGGAAGTGGGTATTGCTAGTTCGGACACGGCACCTCCAGCGGTGTCCACATCAACCAATAGGTCGAATTCACGTCTGGCCAGTGTCTGGCATTGTCCGGCCCTCGCTGGGCCTGTCTGGTTGCGGTCGGCTCAACCGCCCGACTGCCCCAAAGACTAGCCCGGACGGCCCAACGTGCAAAGAGCAGATTCGTTGGGCACTCCCCATTCGGAGGATTTCGCCGAAGGGTAAGGAGTGGTCTTTCGATGACACGTGTTCGCGACATCATGACGACGAACCCCACGTACGCGGAGACCAGTGAGACCGTCATGCGGGCCGCGCGCACCATGGCGGCCGAGGGCGTCGGGGCGTTGCCCATCCAGGGCGAGGACCACAAGCTCAAGGGCATGCTCACCGACCGGGACGTGGTCGTGAAGGTGCTGGCCGAGGGCAAGGACCCCATGGCCGTGCACGTGGGAGAGCTCGCTCAGGGGGAGGTCGTCGCGGTGCGACCCGAGGACGACGCGGCCGAGGCGCTGCGCCTGATGTCCCGGCACCAGGTGCGTCGGCTGCCCGTCGTCGAGGGTGAGGAACTGGTCGGAATCGTGGCCCAGGCCGACGCCGCTCGGGACCTTCCGGACGCCGATGTGGGTGGTCTGGTGAAGGGCATCTCGCATGACTGAACGGGTGAAATGCCGGGCTGGTGTTGGCGTGCTGTCGAAATAGCCATCGACTAGTTCACGAAAAGTGGAATGTGGCCGTCGGTGGGATTCGACGGTGAAAGATCGTCGGGAACGTGACAGTCTTTCCCGAACCGTCACCTGCCCAACCCGAAATAGGTGAATCCCGCTCGCGTCAACATCGCGGAATCGAGCAGGTTGCGGGTGTCCACGATCGTCGCGTGGTGGGTGAGATCGGCCAGGTGCGGCCAGTCGAGTTCGCGGAACTCCGGCCACTCCGTCAGCAGCACGAGCCCGGCGGCGTCCTTCGCGACGAGGGTGACGTCGTCGACCAGCTGCACCACACCGCCCGGGAAGCCGTCGCGGTCGACGCCCGGGTCGTAGCCGGTCAGCACCGCGCCCGCCTCCGCGAGGCGCGCCGCCACGGCGAGCGCGGGGGAGTCGCGGACGTCGTCGGTGCCGGCCTTGAACGCCAGCCCGAGCAGTCCCAGCCGCGAGCCCTGCAACGAGCCCTCGGTCGAGCCGGTGACGGCCTGCCGCACCTTCTCCACGACGCGCTCGTGCTGATGCCGGTTGGCCGCCACGGCCTCGGCCAGCACCGCGAAGTCGACGCCCGCCTCGGCCGCGGTGTGCAGGAGCGCGCGTGTGTCCTTGGGCAGGCACGAGCCGCCCCACCCGGGCCCGGGCGAGAGGAACGCGGCCCCGATGCGGGGGTCGAGGCGCATGGTCTCGGCGACGTCGGCGATGTCGGCGCCCAGGCGTTCGCAGAGTTCGGCGAGCACGTTCACGTACGACACCTTGAGCGCGAGGAAGGCGTTGCTCGCGTACTTCGCCAGCTCGGAACTCGTCGGGTCGGTGTGCACGACCGGTGCGGTCAGGCCGTCGTAGAGCGCGGCGACGCGGTCGGCGGCGCTCGGGTCGGTTCCGCCGACGACGATGCGGTCCGGGTGCAGGAAGTCGTGGGCCGCGTGTCCCTCGCGGAGGAACTCGGGGTTGCTCACCGCCGGGCGACCGAGCACGCGGGCGGTGCGGGCGGTGGTGCCGACCGGCACGGTCGACTTCACGGCCACGACGCAGTGCGGAGCGAGGACGGGCGCGAGCGAGTCGACCGCGGCGTCGTAGGCCCGCAGGTCGGCGGTGCCTTCCGGTCCGGTCGGCGTCGGCACGCACAGCAGCACCACGTCCGACTCGGCGAGGGCGCGCAGGTCGGTGGTGAAGGCGAGCCCGCCGCGTGCGAGGCCCTCGGCGACCAGCGCGTCGAGGCCCGGTTCGGCGATCGGCACCTCGCCGCGGCACAGGCCGGCGACCTTCCGCGCGTCGATGTCCACGCCGGTCACCCGGTGTCCCAGGTGCGCCAGGCAGGCGGCGCTGGTCAGTCCGACGTAGCCGGTGCCGACGACACCGACGGTGAGGCGGTCTGGGTGGTCCTGGCGGTCCGACATGGGGCACCTCCGGCGAGCAGCGTCCGCGCGGCGTCGACGACGGTGGGCGTGGCGATGCGCACGAGTCCCGGGTCCGGCGTCGAGGCGTGGGGGTCGCCGACCGTGCCCGCCCACAGCACGACGTGCCGGGGCCGGTCGGCGGGCGGTCCCCACCGGCTGGGGGGTGTCGGTCCGAACAGCAGGACCGACGGGGTCTCGAAGGCCGTGGCGAGGTGACCGACGCCCGTGTCGCCGCAGACGACGAGCCTCGCTCCGGCGACGAGTGCCGCGAGCTCGGCGAGGTCGTGCCCGGCGAACACGGCTTCCGGGCCGAGACCGGCGTCGGTCGCCACGGCGGTGGCCAGCGCGCGTTCCTCGGCGCTGCCGGTGACGAGCACTCGGGCGGACGTCCCCGCCAGGTCGTCGGCGAGTGCTCGGGCCACGGCGGCGAACCGCTGGGGCGGCCAGCGCCGGGCCGCCGAGGCCGCGCCCGGATGGACGATCACGGCTCCGGGAGCGGGACTCGGCGTGGCCGGACGGCGCAGCGTCAGGTCGGTGGGGTCGGCGGGGACGCCGGCGTAGGCGAGCAGCCCGCACCAGCGGGCGACCTCGTGCTGGTCGCGCTTCCACTCGGGGCCGTCGAGGTCCGGATGGTCGGGATGCCGGTGGGTGAGCAGGCGGCGGGGGCGGGTGCCGCGCAGGTCGGCGATGCTCTCGGGACCACTGCCGTGGAGGTTCACGGCCAGGTCCACGGGCGGCACCGCGGGCAGAGCGGACAGCCCGGCGGTGGGCAGGAGCTCGACCTCCGCGTCCAGCAGCCTCACCAGCGGTGCCAGCGGCTCGGGCGCGGCCAGCAGGATGCGATCGTCCGGCCGGGCGCGGCGCAGCGCACGCAGCGCGGGCACGGCGGTGAGCAGATCGCCGAGCCCGAGCGCGCGCAACACCAGCATCACGGCCACGAGCCCTCTTCCGAGTGGCAGACGACCATCTCCCGCACCTCACATCCCGCGGGCTGTCGCAGCGCGTGCAGCACGGCCTTGGCGACGTGGCGCGGATCGTTGAGCTTCGCGTCGGGCGGCGGCTTGTACTGCTCGTCGCGGTCGTCGAAGAACGCGGTGTGCATGCCACCGGGGACGAGGAGGGTGACCCCGAGGCGACCGGCCGTCTCGGCGGCCAGCGCGCGCGTGAACGCGACGACGCCCGCCTTGGACGCGCAGTAGGCCGTGGCGTCGGAGACCGACCGCACGCCGAGCGTGGAGGAGCAGGTCACGACCTTTCCTCGCGAGCGTTCGAGGTAGGGCAGGGCGGCACGGACGACGGCCGCCGTGCCGAGGAGGTTCACGCGCACGACGCGTTCCCAGTCCTCGGTCGAGACGGTGTCCAGCCGGCCCGGTGTGTCGATGCCCGCCGCGGTGAACACGGCGTCGAGCCCGCCCGCGCGGTCGGCCAGCTCGCGCACGGCGGCCTCGGTGGCGGGCGTGTCGGTGAGGTCGGCCAACGCGTAGTCCACCCCACCGGTCTCGGGCGGCTTGCGGTCGAGCACGAGCGGGGTGCCGCCCGCGTCGAGGACCTCCTGCACCGTCGCGGCCCCGAGCCCCGACGAACCGCCACTGATCAGAACCTTCATCGCGCCTCCTTGCTGGTTCACCGGCTCACCGTCCGGAGCAGCCGGGTGGTGGAGTAGCCCTCCACCGTCGGCACCAGGACCACCTCGCCGCCGTGTCGTCGGACGACCTCGGCCTCGGGGAGCTCGGTGCCCGCGTAGTCGCCGCCCTTGACCCACACGTCGGGCCGCAACCGTTCCAGTACGGCGGTCGGCGACGACTCGTCGAACACGACGACGTCGTCCACACAGGACAGTTCGGCGAGCAGCCGGGCCCGGTCGGGGGCCGTGACCACCGGGCGTCCGGGGCCCTTGAGCCGCCGGACCGAGTCGTCGGAGTTCAGGCAGACGACGAGGGCGTCGCCCAGCGACCGCGCGTGGCGGAGCAGACTCACGTGCCCCGCGTGCAGCAGGTCGAAGCACCCGCCGGTGGCGACGAGCCTGCCGCCGCGCCGGCGCACCGAGTCGGCGAACGCGAACGGCGTGTCGGGCGCACCGCACTCGGGTGTGCCGTCCCGCACCGACAGCGCCGCGGCTCCGCCCGCGGCGACGAAGCGGGACGCCGACTCCACGGCCGAGGACACGGCGTCGACGGGGCCCGCACCCTCGGCGAGTGCGGTCAGTGCGGCGGTGGCGAAGCGGTCGCCCGCTCCGCAGGTGTCGAGCTTCTGCCCGGCGAGGCCGGCCGGGGCGGGCACGGAGAGCGTGGTCCCGTCCTCGATGGAGAGCACGGCGCCGTTCGCGCCCACCGTGATCGCCGCATGGCGGCACCGCCAGTGCTGCCGGACCGCCGCCGCGGCGTCGGCGACGTCCGCGGGTGCGGTCGGCAGGAGGTCCCGCGACTCGCGTTCGTTGGGGGTCGCGAGCGTGGCCCCGAGGACGGGTGCGGGGCCACGCGGGTGCGGGTCCCACACCACCGGCACCCGCTGCGCCGCCTCGGCGAGCAGGCGCCGCACTTCGGGGTGGGCGGCGACGCCCCGGCCGTAGTCGGAGACGAGGACGGCGCCCGCGTCGCGGAGCAGGCGGCGCACCCGCTCCGGCAGCGGGGCGTGGGCCGCTCGCCCGTCGCCGGTGTCCAACCGGGTCACCGACTGCCCGGACGCCCTGACCCGCGTCTTGCGGACGGTGCCGCCCGACAGCGGCAGACGCAGCACCTCGACGTCGCGCGCGAGCAGTGCCGCGAGCCGGTGGCCCGTGTCGTCGGCGCCCAGCGCCGTCACGAACGACACCTCCGCCGCGGCGTGGTTCGCCAGCAGGGTCGCCGCGAGTCCCGCGCCGCCCGGCCGCACCCACTCGCCGTCGACGTCCACCACCGGCACGGGTGCCTCGGGGCACAAGCGCGTCGCGCTGCCCTCGACGTCGACGTCGAGCAGCGCGTCCCCCACCACCACGAGCGGCCTCATGCGGCCACTCCCAGCGTGCGGTCGAGGTGGGCGCACAACGCGTGCACGATCGCGAGGTGCATCTCCTGCACGGTGGCCACGTGGTCGGCGTCCACGGCGATGGCGTCGTCGCACAACGCCGTGAGCGGGTTCGGGTCGGGGCCGGTCAACGCCCAGGTCACCATGCCGATCTCGTGCGCCACCTTCGCGGCGGTGACGACGTTCTGGCTGCGGCCGCTGGTGGACAGCGCCATCAGCACGTCGCCGGGCCTGCCGTGGGCCCGCACCTGCCGCGCGTACAGCTCGTGCTCGCCGTAGTCGTTGACGATCGCGGTGGCCGCGGAGGTGTCGGCGTGCAGGGCGATGGCCGACAGCGGTTGGCGGTCGTGGCAGAACCTGCCCACCAGTTCACCGGTGAGGTGCTGGGCCTCGGCGGCGCTGCCGCCGTTGCCGCACGCGAGCAGTCTCCCGCCGCCCGTCAGCACTCCGGTGAGGTGGACGGCCCACGACTCGATCGTCGGCGCCGCCGACCGCATCCGGCGCAGCGCATCCTCCAGGGCGCGGAAATGCTCTTCGATCACGACACACCTCCAGTGGGTTTCGTGCCGACGCGCGGTGCGGGTCCGTGGTCGTGACCGCCCGTGGACGCCGTCAGAAGCTCCATGGCCCCGACGGCGCCGACGACCTCCGCCGCGTCGAGCGCCAGACACGGGTGTCCCGGCACGGGGCAGGTCCGCGCTCTGGTGTTCTTGCACGGTGCGTCCTGGTCGCCCAGCACGACGCGGGGCACGCCGTACGGAGCCCAGCGCGATTGGGGGACCACGGGCGCGAACAGGGACACCACGGGGGTGCCCACGGCCGCGGCGAGGTGCGCCGGGCCCGTGTTGGGGGCCACCACCACGCGGGCGGCGGCCAGCACGGAGGCGAGTTCCGGCAACGACGTGGCGCCGCCGAGATCGACGACCCGCTCCGAGCGGGCGGCGTGGGCGATGCGCCCGGTGAGGTCGCGCTCGGCGGGTCCGCCGGTGAGCACCACGCGGTGCCCGGCTCGGACCAGCGCGGTCACCGCCGAGGCGGTCGTCTCCCACGCGGGCTGCCGCGCCGGGACCGAGGCGGCGGGATGCACCACGACGAACGGGTCCGCACCGGTGAGCGCCCGCGTGTCCGGGAGCGGACGGCGCACGGCGAGCGCTCCGTCGTCCCCCTCGGGCAGAGAGAACCCTCCGGCGGTGACCAGTGACAGCGCGCGCTCCGCCTCCGGCGGATCACCGGAGACGCGGTGTCGCAGGTCGAGCAGGGAGCCGGGGTAGTCGTCGCTGATGGCACCGATCCACGGCACCCCGGCCAGGCGCAGCACGAGCGCCAGCGGCAACGGCGACTGGTGGAACGACGTCAGCACGAACGCCGCGTCCAGCCGCAGGTCTCGGACCTGCTTGACGAGCGCGTCGACCGAGTCCTG
This sequence comes from Saccharomonospora azurea NA-128, assembly GCF_000231055.2. Taxonomy (GTDB): domain Bacteria; phylum Actinomycetota; class Actinomycetes; order Mycobacteriales; family Pseudonocardiaceae; genus Saccharomonospora; species Saccharomonospora azurea. The sequence continues at coordinate 4,173,777 of NZ_CM001466.1, forward strand.
TGTGAGCGCGGGTGGTTCCGGGTCGATCCACGGCGCGCACCACTCCACGACCTCGTCCACGCCGGGGAGGAGGTCGGCACCGGCCCGGCCGCGTGGACCCGCCAGCAGCACGACGTGATCGGCGTGTGCCGCGACGGCGCGCACGGCGGGGCCCGCCAGCAGCACGTCGCCGATGTTGTCGAGGCGCGCGACGAGGACCCGGCCCGTCATGTGAGCTCCAGCGCGAGCCTCGCGGCCGTCGCCACGTCGGGGGCGATGACGGCGTGGCGGCGAGCCAGCTCGACCTCGTC
>NZ_CM001466.1:4174166-4211137 GCF_000231055.2 Saccharomonospora azurea NA-128
TGCGGGCGGTGGGGACGAGGATCGCGCGTGCCCCCGCGGTCAGCGCGGCCTCGACGTCGGAGCCGATGTCGCCGACCACGACGCAGCGGCGCACGTCGACTCCGAGTTCCTGGGCGGCCCGCAGCACCATCGCCGGTCGCGGCTTGCGGCACGCGCACCCGTCGTCGGGCGCGTGGGGGCAGAACTGCCAGGTCGAGAACGGCCCGAGCAGTTCGTCCACGCGGTGGGTGACGGCCCGCAGCTGGTCGGGCGTGACGTGCCCGCGCGCGATGCCGGACTGGTTGCTCACCACGCCCACCGGCACGCCCTCGGCGCGCAGCAGCGCGAGCGCCTCCGCCGCGCCCGGCATGGGCCGGACCTTCTCCGGATCGGACAGGTACGGCACGTCCTCGATCAAGGTGTCGTCGCGGTCGAACAGCACCGCCCGGCCGCGCCGCACCCGCCACTCGCCGAGGACGCGGTGAGTGCACGCCACGGGTGGGATCACGGCGCTCGTGACGGTCATCCGCGCGACCTCGCGCGGCGTGCGCGGGCCCGGCGCGATCCGCGAGAGGGCGAACTCCGCCGTCAGACCCGCCCACAGCCCGGCGGCGAGAGACGCGCCCCGGGGAATCCGGGCCGCGGTCAGGGCGAGGGCCGAGAGTCCCGCCAGGGTCGTCAGCGCATGCCTGCCGAGCCGCCCGGACCCCTCTCCGGCCTCGTGCCGCCAGTGCCGGCCGTGCTTGGCCCGCATGAGCGCATTGTCGGCGTTGCCGCGCTGTCGCCGCACGCTCGCGAGGAACCCGCCGGACTTGGGCGGATGCGTGGTGACGCGGCTGCCCTGCGCGAGGCGCCAACCCAGGCGCCGGACCCGCAGGGCGAGGTCGGCGTCCTCCCGGTACGCGCGGGGGAAACGCTCGTCGAACCCACCGACCTCGACGAGCGCGTCTCGCCGGTACGCCATGTCGGCGGTGATCCAGCGCGACCGGGTCAGCGCGAGTGTGTCGCGTTCGTCGTCGGTGGGCCTGCGGGTGTCGGGGAGCGGGACCTCGATGCGCGCGACGGAGGCGGCCACGTCGTCGCCGAGTCCGTCGAGGTCGTCGGCCAGTCGGGCGGGCCAGTCGCGCGAGGTCAGGACGTCGTCGTCGAGGAAGGCGATCCAGTCGGTGCGCGCGGCCCGCCAGCCGACGTTGCGGGCGGCGGCCGGGCCGCGCCCACCCGAGTTCAGCACGCGCAGAGGGAGCCCGAGCTCGGGCAGCGCCAACGGTGCCCCCGGGCGAGGGCGGTCGTCGATCACCAGTACCTCGTCCGGGGCGGGGCCGTCGCCGTGGGCGAGTCCCCGCAGCAGCGCGGCGAGGTTGTCCCGCCCCGCCGTGGGGACCACGACCGAGTACTCGGGTGCTCTCCGTTCGGTCACGCCGCTCCTCCCTTGCGCCGGACGGCGAACGGGCCGATGGCGAGCAGGTCGACCGGTGCCGAGCCGAAGCACTCCAACGCGTCGCGCGGATCGTCGACCATGGGACGCCCGGCGGTGTTCAGACTCGTGTTCACCACCGTGGGCAGGCCGGTCCTGCGTTCGAACGCCGCGAGCATGCGCGCGACGAGGGGTTCGTCCTCCCGCGACACGGTCTGGATCCGTGCGGTACCGTCCACATGCGTCACCGCGGGGATGCGGTCACGCCACTGTGGAGCGACGTCGTGCACGAAGAGCATGTACGGGCTCGGCACGGGACCGCGGGAGAAGAGTTCGGGCGCGCGGTCTTCGAGCACCATCGGGGCCACGGGCCGGAACTGCTCCCGCCCCTTCACGTCGTTGAGCCGCTCCAGATTCTCGGCACGCCCGGGGTGGGCGAGCAGCGACCGGTGGCCGAGCGCCCGGGGCCCGAACTCCGCCCGGCCCTGGAACCACGCCACGATCGCGTCGTCGGCGAGCGCGTCCGCGACGGTCTCGGCGATGTCGGCGCAGCGCTCGTACGGCACGTCGGCCCGTCGCAGCCACGCCTCCAGCTCGTCGTCGCTCCAGCCCCGGCCGAGGTCGGCGCCGCCCATCGGTTCGACCGCCTCGCCGAAGTCCGCCGCCAGTTGCAGCGCGGCACCGAGGGCGGTGCCCGCGTCACCCGCCGCCGGTTGGACCCAGACACGCTCGAACGGCCCTTCGGCGTGCAGGCGGGTGTTGGCGACGCAGTTCAGCGCCGTGCCCCCGGCCAGGGCGAGGTCGGTGTGACCGGTGCGTTCGTGCAGCCAGCGCGCGAGGTCCAGCAGCACCTCCTCGGTGACTCGTTGCACGCTGGCGGCGAGGTCGGCGTGTTCGGGGAGGAACTCGTCGTCGCGCGAGCGGGCCGGGGCGAAGCGCTCCCAGTCGATCGGGGCGGTGCGGAAACCTCCGTCGCCGGTGGTGAAGACCAGCTCGCGCAATTCGGGAAGGAAGCGCGGTGTGCCGTAGGAGGCCAGGGCCATGACCTTGTACTCGTCGCTGGAGCGCTGGAAGCCCAGGTGCGCGGTCGCGACCTCGTAGGTGAGGCCGAGCGAGTGCGGCAGCGACTGGTGGGCCAGCTCGACGAACTTGCCGTCGCGGTACTCGCCGAGTACGGACGACTCCGACTCACCGCGGCCGTCGGAGGTGAGCACCGCGCAGTCGCCGAAGGGGGAGGCCAGCGCCGCCGACGCCGCGTGGGCGACGTGGTGCCGGACGAACCGGACGATGCCGGGGTCCAGACCGGGCAACGCGGTCTTCAGGAACTCGGGGGCGCGGCGGGCGTAGAGGGTGCGGAGCTTCTCCCACCCTCCGGCGTCCACACCGTCGAGCGAGGCGTCCACCAACGTGGGGTCGTAGGAATACGCGACAGCGTCGAGTTCGGACACGTCGAGCCCGGCTCGTTGCAGACACCAGGCCGCCGCCTTCTCGGGCAGTTCCCACGTGGAGAACGGAACCGGCGACTTGCCGTGCTTGCGCCGACTGAAGCGCTCCTCCTCGGCGGCGGCGACGACCGTGCCGTCCACGACGATCGCGGCCGCGGGATCGTGGAAAACGGCGTTGATTCCGAGTATCCGCACTCGTTTGCACCCCTCCCGAATCGAGTGGGGCCGACTGTCGCGACCCGCACTATGCCGCTACCCGCTGAAGCGACGCCTAAACGAGTGGAGGGTGAAACCCCAGGACGTCGCTACTGCACGTGAACGACACCGGTGACTCCACCTCATTCGGCCGAGGGGACGACTGCTATGTCTCTGTCGGAGGAATGGACGTTCCGGGCGAACCAGGCGATTGTGCGGCGCAGACCGTCGTGGAGTCCTGTCTCCGGTTCCCACCCGAGTGCCGTGCGGGCGAGCGTGATGTCCGGGCAGCGGCGGCGGGGATCGTCGACGGCGCCGGGCACGAAGGTCACTGTGGAGTCCGAGCCCGTGACGGCCCGGACCTCCTCGGCGAGGTGGCGCACCGTCAGCTCGTGGGGGTTACCGATGTTCACGGGCCCGGTCAGACCGCTGCGCCACAGGGCCAGCAGCCCGGACACCGTGTCGTCGACATAGCAGACCGAGCGGGTCTGCGTGCCCGTTCCCGCCACGGTGAGGGGCGCGTTCGTCAGCGCTTGGGTGATGAAGTTCGGGATCATGCGGCCGTCGTCGACGCGCATGCGCGGCCCGTAGGTGTTGAAGATGCGCGCCACGGCGACGTCGGTGCCGTGTTCCCGGTGGTAGGCCAGCGTCAGCGCCTCGGCGTAGCGCTTCGCCTCGTCGTACACGCTGCGGGGGCCGATGGGATTGACGTTGCCCCAGTAGCTCTCCCGCTGCGGGTGTTCCAGCGGGTCGCCGTACACCTCGCTGGTCGAGGCGAGAAGGAACCGCGCGCCGTGCCGGGTGGCGAGTTCGAGCGCGTTCGCGGTGCCGACGGCTCCCACGCGCAGTGTCTCCAGCGGCAGCCGCAGGTAGTCCGGCGGCGAGGCGGGAGAGGCGAGGTGCAGTACGGAGTCCGGCGCCGGCAGGTCCGGCCACTGCGACAGCGGGCGCGTCACGTCGTGTTCGACGAACCGGAAATCCGGATGGCGCGACAGGGTGGCGACATTGTCCACACTTCCGGTGAGCAGACTGTCCACACAGGTCACTCGGTGACCGTCGTCCAGGAGCTGTTCGCACACGTGGGATCCGATGAATCCCGCGCCACCGAGCACAAACACGTGTTCCCCGACCGGTACCATGCCGGTTCGGTTACCCTCGGGCTCCGGTGTGAAACGCTCCGGCAACGGGTACAGATCACGACATGCGCGTGCTGGTGACGGGATGGCCGAGTTTCCTCCATGGGGAGGCGACTGCCGGCGACGTACTGAGCATGCGCCGGGTCGCCGACGCGCTCGCCGGAGCGGGCATCGAGGCGGACACCGCCTGGAGTCCCGTTCTGCGCCCGGACGCCCTGCACCTGGACGACGCGGAGCCGGGGCGCTACACCCACGTGGTGTTCGCGTGCGGGCCCGCGCACGGCGAACAGGTGGAGTGGCTGCACCGCCGGTACCGGGCGTGCCGCCGGATCGCGGTGGGCGTCTCGGTGATCGACCCGCGGAGCCCCGCGGCGGCGGGTTTCCACCGCATCCTCGCCCGCGACGGGCTCGGTGAGCCGCAGCCGGACCTCTCCTACGCCGCACACGCCGACGACGTCCCGGTGGTCGGCATCATGCTCGCCCCCGGGCAACGCGAGTACGGCGGGCGCCGCAGGCACGAGCAGGTGCACAAGACGCTGCTGCACTGGATCACCGGGCGGGAGTGCGCGCGGGTCGGGCTCGACACACGCTTGGACAGCACGGACTGGCGCCTCTGCGCCACTCCGGACGAGTTCCTGTCCCTTCTCGCGAGGCTGGACGTCGTGGTGACGACGCGGATGCACGGGCTCGTCCTCGCCCTCCGCGCGGGTGTTCCCGCCATCGCGGTGGACCCGGTGGCGGGCGGCGGGAAGGTGACCGCCCAGGGCGAGGCACTCGGCTGGCCCGCGGTGATCGGCGCCGAGCACCTGGACACCGAGACGCTCGACCACTGGTGGCGGTGGTGCCTGGCGAGCTCGTCGGTCGACGGCGCGCGCACCCCGCCCGGTGGTCGGGGCACGCTCGTCGCCGATCTCGTGGCGGAGGTACTCCGATGAGGACCACCGTGGTGATCGCCACGCGGGACCGTGCCGACGACCTCACCCGCACGCTCACGCACCTGCGCGACCTGATCCCGCTGCCGCCCGTCATCGTGGTGGACAACGGCTCGCGCGACGACACCACGTCGCGCGTGCGGCACCGATTCCCGGGCGTGCGGGTGATCCGGCTGCCGGAGAACGTGGGGATGGCGGCGCGCAACCTCGGGGTCGAGGCCGCCGACACGCCGTACGTGGCCTTCTGCGACGACGACTCGTGGTGGGAACAGGGTGCGTTGACCAGGGCTGAGGTGGTGCTCGACGCCTATCCCCGGGTGGGGCTCGTCGCGGCGACCACCCTGGTGGGGCCCGAGTGCCGGCGTGACCCGGTCTGTGAGGAGATGGCCACGAGCCCGCTGGGCACGGCGCCCGATCTGCCGGGGCCGCGAGTGCTGGGGTTCCTCGCCTGTTCCTCCGTGGTGCGCCGCAGCGCGTTCCTCGACGCGGGCGGCTTCAACCCGTTGCTGCACTTCGGAGCGGAGGAGAAGCTGCTCGCCTACGACCTCGCCGCGCGAGGCTGGGAGCTCTGCTACGTCGACCGGCTGCGCGCACACCACCATCCGTCCACCGTGCGGCCGTCGGCGGGCTGGCGGCGGCGGATCGAGCGGCGGAACAACGTGCTGATCACGTGGATGCGGCGCCCGCTCGCCGACTGCGCCCGCACGGCCGCGATCGTGCTGCGCGATCCGCTCGCGGCGGCGGGTGCCCTGCGGAGGTTGCCCGGGGCGCTGCGGTCGCGCCGGCCGTTGCCCGCCCACGTCGAAGCGCAGATCCGGGAGCTCGCATGAGCCGCGTCAGCGTCGTCATGATCACCCACAACCGCCGCGACGAAGTCCTCCGGACGTTGGAGGTGATGACGTCGCTGCCCGACGCCGCGCCCATCGTGGTCGCCGACAACGCGTCCACCGACGGCACCGCCGACGCGATCGCCGACCTCTTCCCGCACGTGTCGCTGCTGCGCTGCGACCGCAACCTCGGTGCGCTCGCCCGCAACCTCGCCGTCCGGCAGATCCGGACTCCGTACGTGGCGTTCTGCGACGACGACACGCGATGGCAGCCCGGTGCGCTCACGCGGGCGGTCGAGCTGCTCGACACCTACCCGGGGCTGGCGTCGGTGACGGGCCGCTGCCTCGTGGAGCCGCACCTGGAGGAGGACCCGATCACGCCGGAGCTGCGCGACTCCCCGGTGCGGGGCCCGGACTGGCTCCCCGGCCCCGCACTGCTCGGCGTGATGGCCGGCCTGACGACGTTCCGCGTCGAGGCGTTCCGGCAGGTCGGCGGATTCTCGCCCCGCATGTGGCTGGGTGGGGAGGAGGAGCTGCTGGCCATCGACCTCGCCGCGCACGGGTGGTGGATGTGCTGGGATCCCGACATCGTGATCCACCACGCGCCGTCGCGGCAGCGGGATCCGCGGCGCCGACGCCGGCTCGGCATCCGCAACACGCTGTGGACGATGTGGTTGCGCAGGCCTGTTCGCTCGGCGGCGCGCCGCACCCTCGACGTGCTGCGGTCCGCGCCCCGGGACGCCGCCACCCTCGCCGCGGTGGCGGAGGCGTTGCGAGGACTGCCGTGGGTGCTGTCGGAACGCCGGGTGGTGCCGCCGTCGGTGGAGGAGGGGTTGCGCTCGCTGGAGGACTCGCAACGGCGCTCCACCGCCCGGCGCTACGTCGGGTGACGGGGTTGACTCCTCGCCACACCGGGTAGGCCGGGAGGCAGGACGAACCGCCGAGAGGGAGTGTGTCGATGACCGGCTTCTTCGGGGAACCGAGCCCCAGTCCGTTCGACCAGTTGCTCGCCCAGTTCTTCGGCAACGCCATGCCGGGACGGCGTCCGCACGCCGTGGGGATCACCCGCCTGATGAGTGAGCAGGCGCTCGCCCTGGTGTCCGCGGCGGTGCGCCAGGTCGGGGAGTGGGGGCAGAACGAGCTCGACTCGACCCACCTGCTGTGGGCGGCGACGCGGGTTCCCGGGAGCCGGGAGCTGCTCCAACGCGCGGGAGCCGACCCCGACGCGCTCGCCGAGCGCGTGGAACGGGAGGCCGCCGACCGTCGGTCGCCGCAGGCCACACCCGTGTTGACACCGGGGGCGAAGCGGACGCTGCTCGACGCGCATCAGATCTCGCGTGGTCTGCGCTCGTCGTACATCGGGCCCGAGCACATCCTCCTGGCGCTCGTGGCGAACCCGGACTCGCGGGCCGGTCTGATCCTGGCCGAGGCGGGCGTGACCCCGGAGGCCATGCAGCGGGCGATCTCGGGGCCCACCGGCTCGACGCACGCGCGTGAGACCACGCAGGCGCAGGAGCAGCCCAGTGACACGCCCACGCTCGACACCTACGGGCAGGACCTCACCGACATGGCCCGCAACGGGGAGATCGACCCGGTGGTGGGGCGCGACGACGAGATCGAGCAGACCATCGAGGTGTTGTCGCGGCGCACCAAGAACAATCCGGTGCTCATCGGTGAGGCGGGGGTCGGCAAGACGGCGATCGTCGAGGGGCTCGCCCAGCGTGTCGTGGACGGCACCGTGCCGGAGACGATTGCGGATCGGCGCGTGATCCGGCTCGACGTCGCCGCGATGGTCGCGGGCACGCGTTACCGGGGCGACTTCGAGGAGCGCATGACGAAACTGCTCGACGAGCTCCGGCGGAACCAGGGCAAGCTCATCGTGTTCATCGACGAGCTGCACACCGTGGTGGGCGCGGGCGCGTCGGAGGGGTCGATGGGCGCGGGCAACATGCTGAAGCCGGCGCTGGCCCGGGGCGAGCTGCACATCGTCGGCGCCACCACGCTCGACGAGTACCGGCAGAACATCGAGAACGATCCCGCGTTCGAGCGTCGGTTCCAACCCATCCTCGTGCCCGAACCCAACGTGGAGGACACGCTGGCCATCCTGCACGGGGTGCGCGACCAGTACGAGGCCCACCACCAGGTCCGGTTCACCGACGAGGCGCTCAGCGCGGCGGCGACGTTGTCCGACCGCTACATCACCGAACGGTACCTGCCGGACAAGGCCATCGACCTCATGGACCAGGCCGGAGCGCGGGTGCGGATGCGGTCGGGGCGCTGGCCCGAACGGCTGCGCGACATGGAGTCCAGGTTGGAGCAGCTGTGCCGCGACCGCGACCAGGCGGTGAGCGAGGAGCACTACGAACGCGCGTCCGCGCTGCGTGACGAGATCCACGAGCTGCGCAGCCGCATCGAGGAGCAGCGCCTGCAGGACCGGCCCGCCGAGGCGCCGGACGTGACGGCGACCGACATCGCCGAGGTCGTCTCGCGGAGCACCGGAATCCCGGTGTCGCAGTTGACGCAGGAGGAGCGCGAGCGGCTGCTGAACCTGGAGGGGCACCTGCAAGGGCGCGTCGTGGGGCAGGACGAGGCCGTGGCCGCCGTCGCGGAGGCCGTGCGCCGGGCGCGGGCGGGACTCGCCGAGCCCGGCCGGCCCTCGGGGAGCTTCCTCTTCCTCGGGCCGACGGGCGTCGGCAAGACCGAGCTGGCCCGAGCGCTCGCCGAAGCCCTGTTCGGCAGCGAGGACAGCATGATCCGGTTGGACATGTCGGAGTACGGCGAGCGGCACACGGTCAGCAGACTCGTCGGCGCGCCCCCCGGCTACGTCGGGTACGAGGACGCCGGACAACTGACCGAAGCCGTGCGCAGGCGCCCCTACTCCGTGGTGCTGCTCGACGAGATCGAGAAGGCGCACCCCGACGTGTTCAACATGTTGTTGCAGGTGCTGGAGGACGGGCGGCTCACCGACGGGCGAGGCCGCACGGTGAACTTCACCAACACCGTGCTGATCATGACGAGCAACATCGGTTCCGAGCTCGTGCTCAGCGGAACCCAGGGTGCGCTCGGCTTCGCTCCGCAGGACGAGAGCGAGACGGAGGGGCCGCTGCGTGAACGGTTGATGCAGCGGTTGCGCGACAACTTCCGCCCCGAGTTCCTCAACCGGATCGACGAGATCATCGTGTTCCGCAAGCTCTCGGCGGAACAGCTCCAGCAGATCACCACGTTGCTGCTGGAGGAGACCCGACGCAAGGCCCACGCCCAGGGCGTGGACGTCGAGTTCACGCCGGAGGCCGTGCGGTGGCTCTCCGAGGCGGGTTACCAGCCCGAGTACGGCGCCCGTCCGCTGCGCCGCACGATCCAGCGCGAGGTCGACAACGTGCTCTCGCGGATGCTGTTGAAGGGCGACGTCCACTCGGGCGCTACCGTCACCGTGACGGTGAAGGACGGCGCGCTGACCTTCGACGTCACCGCGCCGGTGGGAACCTGACCGTGGACGAAGGAGAGGGGGGTCGGTGAGCGCCGACCCCCCTCTTGCGTGTCGGTGAGCGAGCCGGTCAGCCGGTCTCCTCGCCGCTGAGGGCGGCCGCGGGGACCACGCGTTCGTAGACCCGCATCGTGTCGGTCGCGATGCGGTCCCAGGAGTATCGGCAGCGGGCACGGTCGGCGCCGGCGATGCCGTAGGCGTCGCGCAACGCGGCGTCGGACAGCAACCTGCGCACGGCCGAGGCCAGCGCTTCGGGGCGTTTCGGGGGCACGTGGAGACCGGTCACGCCGTCGACGACGGTGTCGGTGAGGCCGCCCACCGCCGAGGCCACCACGGGCACACCGCACGCCATCGCTTCCAGCGGCACGATGCCGAACGGTTCGTACCAGGGCGTGCAGACGACGACGTCGGCGGAACGCAGGAGAGCCGGTACGTCCGCGCGGGGCACCTGCCCCCTCAGGTGTACGCGGTCGGCGACGCCGAGTTCCGCGGCGAAGCGCAGCAGGCGCGCGGCCTCCTTGTCCTCGGCCAGCCTGCCCTCCTGCGGGCCGCCCGCGATGATGAGCTCGGTCTCCGGCAGGGACCGCAGTGCCGCGATGGCGACGTCGAACCCCTTGCGCGGCACCAGCCGGCCCACGGACACGATGCGGTAGCGGTGGGTCCGCGGCTCCACCGGTCCGGAGGGCGTGAACCGGTCGAGGTCGACCCCGCACGGGACGATCGACATGCGCGAGCGCGACAGCCCCAGCCGCACCAGCTCGAACACCTCGTCCGAGCAGGTCGCCGCGACCCGCGCCGCGTGCTTGCCGATGAGTCGTTCCAGGCCGATCCGTTCGGTGGGGCTCGTGTCGTGCGCGCCCTGATGCCTGCGCTTGACCACCCCGAGGGCGTGGAACGTCTGCACCACCGGCACCGACAGCGGACGCGTCGCCATCAGCGAGGCCAGGCCCGACATCCAGAAGTGGGCGTGCACGACGTCCGGGCGGTCGGCCTGCCACTGTGCGGTCAGAAACCGGGTGAACTCGCCCATGTGCGGCAGCAGCTCGTCCTTCGGCACGTGCCGGGCGGGACCGGCGGGCACGTGGACCACGCGGTAGCCGCCGGGCATGGTGACGTCCTCGGGTTGGTCGTCGCTGTCCCGGCGGGTGTAGACGGTCACGTCGTGCCCGGCTCGGGTGAGGCCCGCGGACAGCTCGGCGACGTGCACGTTCTGTCCGCCGGCGTCGACCTCGCCCAGGGCGGCCAGCGGGCTTGCGTGCTCGGACACCATCGAGATCTTCATCGTGCCTCCGGGTTCACGGTGCGAGCGAGTCGAGGAGGGCGTCCCAGCGCCGTAGGAACGCGGGAAGTCCGAAGTGCGCCAGCGCGTACTCGCGGGCGGACTTGCCCATGCGCGTGGCCAGGTCGGGATCGGCGCACAGCGTCGACACCGTGGAGGCGAGATCGTCGACGTCGGTCGACACGAGCCCCGCGTCCGGCGGCACGGCCGTGGCGGCCTCCGCGGAGGCGACCGCGGCCACGGGCATGCCGAGATGCATCGCCTCCAGCAGGGAGAGCCCCAACGACGTCCACCGCGCGGTGTGCACGTACACGCGCCGGGTGGCCATCTCGCTGTGCAGGTCGTCGGACGCCAGGTCCCCGACCGGGGTCACGCCGGGAACGTCGAGGTCGGTGACACCGATCCCGTACAGGTCGACCGGGGCGGCCCGCGCGATCACGGGGAGGAGGTCGGTGCCCACCACGCGGCCTCGGCGGACCGGTTCGTTGATGAGCACGGCGGCGCGGGCCAGCTCGCCGGTGTAGCGGTGACCGGGGTCGACGATGCCGTGGTCGATCACCACGGTGGGAGCGATGCCGTTGTCCCACATCAGCTCGTTGTAGTGGGTCACGTGCACGAGGGGGATGTCGCGCTGGTCGGCCAGCGGATGCCTGCTGGTGGCCGCGTGCTCGCGCGGCGTGTTGTGCTCGACGTAGACGGCCGGCAGGTCCGCACCCGGTTCGCGGCCCAGCCAGCGGCGGGTCAGCTCGATCTCCTCGGGCCGCTGCAACACCACCGCGTCGACGTCGCGCTCGCGCAGCTCGCCGGGGACGACCTCGACCGCCGAATCCGGCCACGGCCGCCCGTACCGGCCCCTGCCCCACGGCCCGCGATCGTCCACAGTAGGCAGTAGATAGCTGTGCTTTCCTTGGACGAACGCGGTTGTCCACGACCCGTGGACGTGCCACACGAGCAGTTCCATGTCACCGAAGTTGCCCGCAGCCCCCTCGAACTAAACCGCGCGCGACGCGGCGGGTCGTCGGTCGGTGACCCGCCGTGTCGCCTTACGGCGTGATCGTCACGTGGCGTGTCCGGTCGCCGCGCTGCCCCGCGTGGGGACCACACTGATCAGCAGACCCAGGACCGCCGTCACCCCGTACAGGCACGCGTTCGCCACGTGCACGTTCGCGAGGTTGCCCAGCGGTGAGAGGGTGACGGCGAGGATGCTGTAGGCGAACAGCCCGGTGAAGGCGAAGAAACTCAACCACCCGAAGGCACGCAGGGCCGACTCGGTGTGCGTGGCCGCGAGACCCAACGCTCCCACCCCGGTGTGGCCGATGTTCAGCAGGCCGCTGGCACCGAACAACCACACCGTGCGCGACGGGTCGTAGCCCATGTCCGACCCGACCAGTGCGAACCCGGCGATGCCGAGGACCAGGTACGCCAGCCCGATCACACCGACCCCGACGCGCAGCGTTCCGGTCGGCGGAAGTGCTCGTGTCCAAGGATTCATCTCGCCGCCTCTCGACGTCGCGGGATCGTGACCGCCGCTCGAGACCCTGCCGCTGCTATCGCGCCATACCGCGTGCACCCTGCTTCGCGAAGTCGATGTGGACCACGCGGTCCGAGTCCCGGTGCGGGTCGGTCTCGTAGCGCCACGCCGACACGGAGTCGGTGACCGTGCCCAGCACCCGCCATCCGAGCGACTGCGAACTCGGTACACCGCCCGACACGGTCGTGGCGAACACCTCCGCACGCAGCGTCCCGAACGTGACGGACAGTCGGCAGGTCAGCAGCGCTCCTGGCACCGAGGCCCGGATCAGGCTCGCGCACGCCTCGTCGACCGCGAGGACGATGTCGGTGACCTCGTCGGGTCCGAAGCCCTCGCGCTGGGCCACTCCTTGAGCCAGCAGGCGGACCGCCGCCAGGTGCCGCGGATCGGCGGGGATCCGCAGTTCCATCGGTCCGTGGCACCTCGGGCCGAACCAGTCCACCAGTTCGTGTCTTCCCATGATGTGGCCGGGATACCCCCACCGCGGATGTCCACACTCACCCGGGTGGAAGTGCGCCGACCCCGTTTCCGCGAGCGTTTCGGCGGCGCGGCAGGAGGTTTGTGCCAGGACCCTGCGGGGCACACGGTGACCACCGCCGGGCGCCCACTGGGTGCGGTGTGGGCCGCGTGTGCACGACGAACTCGGGAGGAAACCGTGGTGTACGACCAACAGCGTGACGCCGTGGGCCAGCGTTCGGTGGCGGAGCTCGTCAACGACCTGTCCGCGCAGATGAGCCGACTCGTGCGGAACGAGATGCTGCTCGCCAGGGCGGAGATCCAGGCGAAGGGCAAGCGCTTCGGCGCTGGAGCGGGGATGGCCGGTGCGGGCGGGGTGATCGCACTCTACGGGCTCGCGGTGCTGATCACCGCGGCCGTGTTGGCCCTCGCGCTCGTACTGCCCGCGTGGGCGGCCGCTCTCGTGGTCGGCGGTGCGTTGATGCTGTTGGCCGGTCTGCTCGCCCTCGTGGGCAAACGTCAGGTGCAGAAGGCGTCGCCGCCCATTCCCCGGGAGTCGCTCGAGAGCGTGCGCAAGGACATCGACGTCGTGAAGGAGACGATGCGGCGATGAGCGCCTCGACGACGCCGAGTGACGCCGACCAGTTCCCGCAGACGGTGGAGCAGGCCCGGACCGACATCGAGTTGACGCGGCAGGAGCTGCGCGAGACCGCTGGGGAACTCATGAGCCGGCTGAACGTGGGCGAGCGGGCCAGGGAACAGCTTCAGGACCGCTCCCGCGTCGCGCTCGGCGTCATGCGCGCGAACCCGGTCGCCGTCGCGGCCGGGGGCGCCGCGGCCGCACTCGCCGTCGGTGGCCTCCTCACGTGGAGGATCAAGCGATGAAGGCGCTCTACCGGCCGCTCAGTCTGATCGTGAGTGTGGGGGGAGGACTGCTGTCCAGTGCGGTGTTCAAGCAGGTGTGGAAGCGCGTGACAGGGGAGAAGCGGACGCCGAAGGCCACCGACCGCGGGTTCACCGCGTGGCAGGTGGTGGGGGCCGCCGCGCTGCAAGGGGCGATCGTGGGAGCGGTGAAGGCGGCGGTCGATCGGGCCGGTGCCGCGGGTTACGAGAAGGCCACCGGTGCCTGGCCGGGGAACGAGTAGACGCATGTTGTTGCTGCGGCCCCCGGGGGTGTACCGGCCGCAGGACGACACGGAGCTGCTGTCCGAGGCGTTCACCAGGGTGACGTTGCCGTCGGGCGCGCGCGTGCTGGACGTCGGCACGGGAACCGGTGCCCTGGCGCTCGCGGCGGCGCGGGCCGGTGCACGGGAGGTCGTCGCCGTGGACGTGTCGCGGCGCGCGCTCGCCGCCGCCTGGATCAACGCCCGGCTGCGTGGTCTGCCCGTGCGTGTTCACCGGACGGACGTGGCCACGGCGCCACCGTCCGGGCCGTTCGACCTGGTGCTCGCCAACCCGCCGTACGTGCCGTGGTCGGGTTCCGGCAGCGCGTCGCGTCGGTGGGACGCCGGTGACGACGGGCGCGCGATCATCGATCCGCTCTGCGCCGCGATCCCGGGTCTGCTGTCCGAGCGAGGGTGCTTCCTGCTGGTGCAGTCGTCGTTGTCCGGTGTCGACCCGACGCTCACGGCGCTCGCCGAAGCCGGGTTGAAGACGTCGATCGTCGCGCGCCGGCCGGTGCCGTTCGGCCCCGTGCTGCGGGACCGGGCGCGGTACCTCGAACAGCGGGGGCTGATCGCCGACGGGCAGCGCGAGGAGGAGTTGGTGGTGATCCGTGCCGACCGAACCGAACGGACGGGCTGACCGTCCGGGCTGCGACGTGAACCGCGTGAACGGCGAGGCCGGAGCCGTGCGCACGCCGTCCTCGCGCTCGTCCCCGCCCCGTCGGGTCACCGTCGTGCCCGGCGGCCCGATCCTGATCGAGGGGCCGGTCGAGTTCCAGCTCGACGACGGCACCACGGTGGCCTCGGACCGGTTCCAGGTGGCGGTGTGCGCGTGCCGGCGCAGCAAGAACTACCCGTTCTGCGACGCCAGCCACCGCCGTAAGCGGCGCTGACCGGCGTCGCGAACCGCGTCAGCGCGCGTCGGCGGGCAGCGGCATCGCGGGCAGCTCGCGCCGCCAGTGCGTCATGAGGTGCTCGGCGAGGTGGGCTTCGAGGAGCTCGGTCGCCTGGATGCCGAACACGACGTCGGCGGCGAGGTGCGGCTCTCGCGCCAGGAGGTCACCGATCACGTCGCGGCGCATGACCTGCTCGTGCACCGCGTCGGCCTCGACGTGCTCGGCGAAGAAGAACCGGCAGGCCTCCGGCGCCCCGAGCCGGTCGAGCGCCTGCACCATGCGGGCCGCGCTGGGTGCCGTGCTGATCTCGGCGGCGGCGAAGTGGCCCACCAGGGCGGCCCGCAGCGCTCGATGCAGACCGAACAGCGACATGAGGTTCACCGTCGCCAGCGCCTGCGGCGGTGCCTGGTCGAGGTAGCCGAGGTAGTCGCTGCGCAACCCGGCCGCGTCGAGCAGCTCGGCGTAGAGCCGCGAGTGCATGCGGTCGTACCGGCCGCCGCCGAACTCGTCGAACTCGACGGCCACGAGCGCGGCCTTGGCCTGCCCGCGCAGGCGCGGAATGACCCACGCGTGCGGGTCGGCCTCCTTGAGGTGGTAGATCGAGCGCAGCGCGAAGTACTCGCGCATCTGCGTCCACGTGCCCTCGTCGCGCAACCAGTGGCTGGGACCCGTCCCGTGGACCGGTTCCACCAGGAGTTCGTCGAGCGTTCCCGCGACGTCGGTGTCACGTCCCCGGCCGGGGACGTCGGCGCGCAACGCCGTGAGGAACCGCTGCTCCAACGCCGCACGCAGGCGCAGCAGGTCCGGGTCCCACTCCCAGTCGGGTGCGGCGTCGGTGAAGCCGCGGTAGTGCAGTTCGTAGCAGGTCTGCAAGGTCAGCTGCAGGTCGTCGCCGTACGGGTCGGGATCACCGATGTCGACCGGGAGGGTGGGGCGGCCGGGTTCGTCGCGCAACGCCGACACCACGGCCGCGGAGAGAGGGCCACGGGGCAGTGGCAAGGGGGACACCTCGGCGGGTGTCGACACGGCTGTCTCGGTTCGCGCACTCACACTCGTACTCACACGAGCGGGCTACCCGGGCCGTCGACCCGGTACACCGCACCTCGGGCCCGACCTCAAGCCCAAGCCTCGGTCGCCGACCGCTGACGTGCTGGGTCAGAACCAGCAGCCGATCCACCACGAGGGAGTGCACTCCTCGTCCTCGTCGTCCTCGTCGTCCTCGGGAGGGGTGGTGGTCGGTGGGGTCGACGACGGCGGAGTGCTGGTCGGGTCGGGCGGGGAGGACGGGGCGGAGGTGGTGGGCTCGCCGGTGTCGTCCTCGCCAGGATCGTCACCGTCCTCGTCGCCGTCGTCGCCGTCCTCATCGGAATCGTTTGGGATGTGGCTTTCCGTCTCGCCCGGATCGCCGCCACCTCCCAGGTTGCCGTCCTGCGGCGACGACGAGATCTGCTGCGTGGGGTCGGAGGTTCCGGTGGGGAGGTCGTCGTCGGTCGTCGGCGCGGTGGTGCCGGTGGGATACAGGTCGGTGCGACTCGGATCGATGACCACGATCCGCTCTCCGCCGTCGTCCGCCTGGTTGCTCGGGTCGCTCGGGGCGAGGTTGACGACGATCGCCGCGACGCCACAGCCGACGACCACGGCGCCCATCACCGCGAGCATGCGCATCCGCGAGTTCGGCCCCGGCGGAGGCCGATCGTTCCAGCCGTCGTCGTCGGAAAGCCGGGCCACCGACACATCGTTGTCCACCTACTGAGCCCCTCCGGACCGGGAACAGCCGAGCTGAGCTGTCTCACCGTAGATCATGGCAATGCGGGTTTCCCGGTAGGGATTGCCCGTGTGGGCGTCGGTGTTGTGGCACAATAACGCGTTTTCACCCGCCTGACTACTGTCTGCAACAGCGCCGATCACGGACCGCGTCGACCGTCGGCCTCTCTCCACAGTGTCTGGTCAGCGTCGAGGCGCCGGTTACAGCACCGAACGCAGGAACGTGACGAGGTGATCGTTGAAGTCGGCTTCCCGTTCGAGGTTCGGCAGGTGGCTGGCGTCGTCGAGGACGACCAGCCGGGCGTCGGGGATGCGTCGGTGGTCGGCTCGGAGTGGAAGCGCTCACCGGTCCGGTGGTGAAGGGCATCGCCGCCCGGCTCGGGGTGACGCTCGTGCCGTTGCCCGTCGACGAGCACGGGCTCGTGCCCGAGTCGGTCCGCGAGGCACGCTCCGACGCCGTGTATGTGCAGCCGACGCTGCACAATCCGCTCGGTGTCACGATGCCGGAGTGGCGCAGGCAGGAGCTGGCGCAGGTGCTGAACGATTTCGGCATCAACGCCGTGGAGGACACCGTCTACGCGTTCCTGCGCGACGAGGTGCCGTTGGCGGCGTACGCGCCGGAGCGCACCGTTCTCGTCGACAGCCTGTCGAAGCGCTTCTCTCCGGGGCTGACTCTGGGGTTCCTCGTCGCCTCCGAGGGGTTGGCGGGGCGGGTGGCGTCCGCGCTGCGCTCCGGAGGGTGGACGGCGCCCGGGTTCACGCTCGTCGCCGCCACGCACTGGTTCGAGGACGGGACGGTGTTCTCGGTGCGGCGACGCAAGCGGATCGACGCGGCACACAAGTCATAGATCGTCCGCAGTGGACTCGACGGGTTCGCGTTGCGCGGTGATCCCGCCGCCCACCACTGTTGGCGGGAGCTGCCTCCGCCGTGGCGCGCCGGGGTATCGCGGTCAGCCCCTCGGGTGCCTTCGCGGTCGGCGCCGCGCACGCCCCCAGTGCGGTACGGCTGGCCTTCGCGGGGCCCGATGTGTCCACACTGGAGAGTGCTGTGGGGGTGCTGGCGCGGCTCGCGCGGGGAACCCCGGAGGACGCACGGGCGGACTGACCGGGGCCGTACGTGCCGCCGTTTCATGCCGGCCGCCCAGGGGTAGTCGGCGCCATGGAGGTGACGTCATGGCAACCACCAGGGAACGACTGCACACGGCGTTGTCCGAGGCGGACTTCCCCGCCGAACGCGCCGAACTGGTGCGGTATGCGGAGCGGGCCGGTGCGGATTCCGACACCCTCCGCGAACTGAAGGGAATCCCCGCCGAGACCTACGGCGGTCTCGGTGAGGTCGAGCGCGCCGTGTCGTTCGCGACGCCCGAGGACGACCGGGAGCGGGCCGAGCGGCGTCGGACGCACGACAAGCCCGGACTGTCGGAGCAGGCCAAGGACGTGGAGGCACACCCGATCGTCGAGGAGCTCGGCGAGAACCGGGGCAGTTGAGCCGTTTGTCCGGGTTTGCCGACGGGTAGCTGTACATCGCGAACGTCTCGACGAGAGTAAGGCGATCATGGAGCTTTCCGGCAGTGGCGAAGTGGAGAACTCGCCCGCACGGCTCGCCGCACGCGCCGAGGACGCCGTCAGGGCACTGACGCTCCGCACCTCGGGCCCGGTGGACGGTGACATCCTCGCCAGTCCCGGTGAGATGCACGAGGTGCTGGGCTCGTTGAGGCTGCTCGTCGACAACCTCTCCCGGTGCCTGCCGGAGATGGCGACCTGGCTCGAACAGTGCCTGTGGTGCGGTCGCATCGGCGGGCAGGACCCGCGGGCGTACGGCGAGGTCGCCGAGTCGATCTTCGAGGTCGCGTCGGCGTTGGCGCGGGCACACCGGATGGGCACGGCGCTGAGCCGTGAGATCCAGGCGGCGCAGTCCGCCAGCAGCGACCTCGTGGTCAGTGAGTGACGGACGGACGGCGCGGACGGCCGCGGCAGGGCCGTCCGCCCGTCCGCGCGGTGGGTGTCGAGGGCGAAGAGGATTGTTGCCGACGTCGTCGATACCGGCTGGTTCACAGCTCCACGTCACGACGGGCTCGTCGCCTCGCCACCCGTGTTCTCCTGCTGATCACCCGGCTGCCGGGGAAGGGGCGGCTGGAGGGCGTTGGCTTCCCGCTGCTGCTCGATCGCCTCGACCAGCTCGCTCTGACTCATGTGCGCGACGAACGGGATGCCCTCCTCATGGGCTGTCTCCGTGAGCTCTCCCCACGTCCGGTCGTTCAGGTCCTTCTGCTGCGGCATTGTCATCCTCCGCGTCTGCCGACTACGGCATTCGGGTAGCCCACAGGGTGGAGCGTTAACCCATTCGGAGGCTGCTGGAGGCGTCACATGTCCTCGACGTTCAGACTCGGCACGATCGCGGGTATCCGGGTCGGCGCGCACTGGAGCGTGCTCGGCATCCTGCTCATCCTCGTGGTCGCGCTCGGCTTCCGGAACTGGCCCGTCCTGGCTCCCGGCCACGCCGGTGTCGTCTACGTCCTGGCGGCTGTGGTGACGGCCGTGTTCTTCCTCGCCTCACTGCTCGCGCACGAGCTCGCGCACGCGGTCGTCGCTCGTCGGCAGGGCATCGAGGTCGACGACATCACCCTGTGGCTGCTCGGCGGCCTCGCCCGGCTCCGCAGTGAAGCCCGGACACCCGGGGCCGACCTGAGGGTGGCCGTCGCGGGCCCGTTGGCGAGCCTGGTGTGCGGCGCGGTGTTCGGGGCCCTCGCCTGGCTGCTCGTCACGGTGGACGCCCCGTTCCTCGCGGTGATGGCGGCGGTGTACCTCGCGCTGTTCAACGGTGTTCTCGCGGCCTTCAACCTGGTTCCCGCCGCCCCGCTGGACGGCGGGCGAGTCCTGCGCGCCGCGCTGTGGGCGTGGAAGGGCGACCGGCACCTCGCCGCCGTCTGGAGTGCTCGCGCGGGCCGCGGGTTCGGCATCCTGCTCATTCTCGCCGGCGTGTGGCAGCTGCTGTTCGCGGGCACGGGCAGCGGCCTGTGGTGGGTGCTGATCGGCTTGTTCGTCGTCACCGTCGCGGGTGCCGAGGAACGCGAGGCACACCTCGGCAGCACGCTCCAGGACGTGCGCGTGTCCGAGGTCATGACCCCCGACCCGGACACCACCGACGCCGACACCTCGGTGCACGACTTCCTGCACGACGTCGTGCTCGTCCGGCGGCACTCGGCGTTTCCGGTCGTGGACGGGCGAGGACACGTGGAGGGGCTGGTGACGCTGAACCGGCTGCGGTCGGTGCCCCTCGACGAGCGGGGCACGACCCGTGTGCACGACATCGCGTGCCCGGCGAGTGACGTCCCGACCGCCACGCCGGACACTCCGCTCACCGATCTGCTGCCCGACCTGCGCGACGCCCCGGACGGGCGGGCGCTCGTGTTCGACGGCGATCGACTCGCGGGCATCGTGACGCCCACCGACGTCAGCCGTGCCGTGACCGTGCGGGGGTTGGTCGAGGCGGACCCGCGCCATGTGGTCCGCCCCGTGCACGGCACGCCTCCGCCCCCGGTGGCGTGAGCCGGGCCGGTCGAGGACGTCAGGGCCGTTCGCCGACCCCGGTGGCCAGCTCGCCGAGCCGCCCGCCCTCGGTCGACGAGGCCAGCGGCGGCGTCGCCTCACCCGCCCGCTCACGCAGTCCGGTGAGGAACTCGGCGACGGCCTCGGCCGCGGTGTGCTGCGGTGTCCAGCCCAGTTCGGTCCGCGCGCGCGTCGTGTCCATCAACGGCAGGCGCACCACCGCGTCGAACAGGTCTGGGGAGGCCGGGACGAGACGGAGATTCCACGCCGCCGAGAGGACGGTGCGGAGCACCCGTGAGGGCACGGGGACCGTGCGTGCGTCGAGCACGCGGGCGAGCAGGGCGCCGTCGACGATCTCCTCGGCGGCCACGTTGAACGCGCCCCGCACGTCCCGCGTGGCGGCCAGTGCGAACGCGCGCCCCGCGTCGGCGGAGTGCACGACCTGCATGCGCAGCGACCGCGCGTTCGGGACCACCGGGATCAGCCCGGGACGCACCAGGCTCGTCGGCACGAACGGGCCCAGGAACAGCCGCCGCTGCTGGGACGCCGTCTCGCGACGGAAGACGAACCCCGGCCGCATCCGCACCACGCGAATCGACTCGTGCTCGGCCTCGAAGGCGTCGAGTGCCCGCTCCAGATACGCCTTCTCGCGGGTGTAGGCCGCGCCGGGCCAGCCGTGTGTGGGCCAGTCTTCGGTCACCGCGTGGTCCTTCGGCCCGGGGGAGTAGGCCCCGACCGACGACGAGTGCACGAGAGCGGGCACCGCGCAGCGTGCGGCGGCCTCGAAGACGCGCAGGCTCCCGAGCACGTTCGCGCGCCACGTCGTCGGCGGGTTCCGGGTGGGTTGGAACAGCCAGGCGAGGTGCACGACCGCGTCGGCGCCGGCGAACACCGAGTCGAGCGCGGCATCGTCGGCCGTGCCGAGATCGAGCTTCTCGACCGTCAGCTTCGGGTGCGTCCACCGCGGTGCCCGCCGCGCGATGCCGACGATCGACTCGACCGCCGGATCGTCGCCGAGCGCCTCGACGACGCTGGTGCCGATGTTGCCGGTCGCCCCGGTCACCACGACCCGCATCGTCGGCTACCGGGTGGTCTCGGTGCGGTCCTGCACGAGCGAGTTCAGCCGGTCCAGCGCCTGCTCGATCCGGCTGTCGACGTCGGCGCTCTGTTCGCCGCCCAGTGTTTCCGGCGCGTCGCCCGCGAACTCGATGTGCAGGGTGGCGAGGGTGGCGTTCGACCCGCCGTCGCCGTGGGGCTCGATCTGCAACCACCCCTCGTAGCCGGTGTCCTGGCCGCCCCACCGCAGACGCATCCGATCGCGGTCGGCGTCGACGTAGCCGGTCTGGTCGCGGACCTCGCTCCCGCTGGCGACCCAGGCGTGCAGGGTGCCCTCGCCCTCGGGTTCCACCTCGACGCCCTCGGGCGTCCAGCTGTCCAGCGACGTGAGGGTCGAGGCGATGTCGAAGACGACCCGCGGGCCGGCGTCGATGACCCGGGTCTGCTCGAAATCGGTCATGGCGCTGGCATACCCAACCCGTCGAGGGCTATACCTCGCTCGGGTCCGCGGTGAACTCCGCCGGGAGGGGGACCGGGTGTGCGGCCGCTAGGTCATGCCCCGCAGCACGAACGACGGCGGACGGGTGCCCCGGATGCTGGCCACCATGTCCACCACCTGCCGGGTTCGGCGCACTTCGTGGGCGCGGAACACCGCAGCGCCCTCCCAGGCCGCCACGGCGGTCGCGGCGAGCGTGCCGTCGACCCGGTCGGACAGCTCGGCGTCGAGGGTCTCGCCCACGAAGTCCTTGTTCGACAGCGCGAGCAGCACCGGCCACGGGGTCGAGGTGAGTTCGGACAGCCGGCGCAGCAGTTCGAGCCCGTGCCAGGTGTTCTTGCCGAAGTCGTGGGTCGGGTCGATGAGGATGCCGCCGCGGGGAACGCCGAGTGCGGCCACGTGTTCGGCCCGCCGCGTGACCTCCTCCGCCACGGCGGCCACGACGTCGTCGTAGGCCACCCGGTGGGGCAGTGTCCGGGGTGACGCGCCGCCCGTGTGCGAGCACACGTAACCCGCGCCGAACTCGGCGGCCACCTCGGCCAGCGCGGGATCGGCCGACTGCCAGGTGTCGTTGATGAGGTCCGCGCCCTCCTCGCACACCTGCCTGCCGACCTCCGAGCGCCACGTGTCCACGCTGATGAGCAGGTCGGGGTGCCGGTCGCGCACGGCGGCGACCACGGGGGCGACGCGGCGGATCTCCTCGGCCACGGACACGTCCGAGCCCGGGCCGGCCTTCACACCGCCGATGTCGACGATGTCGGCGCCGTCCACGACGGCCGCGTCCACGGCCCGCACGGCGGAGTCGAGGGAGTAGGTGGCCCCCTTGTCGTAGAACGAGTCGGGAGTCCGGTTGACGATGGCCATGACGAACGCGCGATCGCGTTCCACGACACGGCCACGGCAATGCAGGGTCACCACGGCAACGACCCTAGCCGTCCGCCTGGATTCCACACCGCACGCGGCGTCAGATCCAGCCCTCCTCCCAGGCCCGCCGGGCGGCCTCGTACCGGGTGGAGACGCCGAGCTTCGACATGGCCGCCGACAGGTAGTTGCGCACCGTCCCGGGCGCGAGGTGCGCCTGCTCGGCGATGGCGGAGACCGTGCTGCCCGTGTGCGCGTACCGCAGCAGCTCCAGCTCTCGCTCGGTGAGCGGGCAGCTCGACGCCGTCAGCGCGGACGCGGCGATCTCGGGGTCGACGTACCGCTTGCCCGCGTGGACGTCCCGGAGAATCTCCGCCAGCCGGCTCGCCGCCGTGGTCTTGGGCACGAAACCGCGCACTCCGCTGGCCAGCGCGCGTTTCAGAACCCCGGGCCGGGCGTGCCGGGTGACGATCACGATCGGGATCTCGACCTCGGCGCGGACCCGGCTCGCCGCTTCCACGCCGTCCAAGCGCGGCATCTCCAGATCGAAGACCGCGAGGTCGGGCCCGGTGTTCCGGACCAGCTCGACCGCCGTCTCCCCGTCACCGGCCTGGCCCACGACCTCGATGTCGTCCTCCAGACCGAGCAGGGTGGCCAGCGCTCCGCGGATCAGGTCCTCGTCGTCGGCCAGCACGATGCGGATCAGTTCCCTCACCTCCGCACGGGCGCGTGACCGCCCAGCTCGAACGTCGCGTCGCCACCATCCTCGATCACGCGGCCCCGCACGTCACCGCCGAGCGTGGCGAAGCGCTCGCGCAGCCCGGCGATACCGCTGCCGGGGGTGGCCTGCCGGGGCGTGATGCCGTCGTTGACCAGCCGGATGTGGGCCGTCGTGGAGTCGACCCGCAGCACGACGACGCACCGGGTGGCGTCGCTGTGCCGGAGGATGTTCGTCGTCCCTTCCCGGATCAGCGCGCCGAACAGTTCCTGCAACGGGGGCGGCACGTGTCGCGCGTCCCCGCGTACCTCGGTGTCGATGCCCGCGGCGCCGAGGAGTTCCACGGCGTTGGCGAGTTCCCGGCGCAGGTCGGTGCCCCGGTAGCCGTGGACGACGCGGCGGGTGTCCGTCATCGCGGTACGGGCGAGCTCGGTCAACTCGGCGGCCTGGGCTCTGGCCGCGTCGTCGTCGCGCCCGATGAGCCGCTCGGTGAGCTCACCCTTGAGCATGATCGCCTGGAGGTGGTGGCCCTGGATGTCGTGGAGGTCGGCGGCGAACCGGAGGCGTTCGCGGGCCACGGCGAGTTCCTCGGCGAGCTCCCGGGACTTGTCGATCTGCACGACCATGTCCCAGAACCAGATCTGGGTCAGGTCGAGCGCCGCGAAGCACAGCACGAACCCGGCGGCCAGGACGGCCATGAACCAGGGGAACCCGCCGCCGGGCTCCACGTCGCGCAACGGGATCGCCACCAGGCCGGCGCCCGCCGCCACGACCGCCATCACGAACGCCGTCGGACGCCGTCGTCCCTTGGGCGTGTTGAGCACCACGCCTCCGGCGGTCAGGCCGGGCAGGAACGCCCACGCGGTCGGGTTCGGCTGGACGACCGTGGCGTAACCCCAGGCGGCGACGGTCAGGACGAACGTGACGCCGTGTTCGACGGTGGGTCCGCGGCGACCGTGCCGCAGGCCGTCGTTGACGAACCGTGTGCGCTGCACGATCGTCAGCAGGCCCGCGCCGATGGTGACGACGACGAGCGGGACCCGTCGTTCGGTGTCGGCGGCGAGCTGCAGCCACGGGATCAGAGCGAGGTAGCTCAGCAGGACCAGCGACCACCACGTGTACTTGTGCAGCCGCCGTAGTCCCGTGCCGAACTCCGAGTTCGCGTCGCTCACCTCACGGAGCATAGCTCTTGCCGGCGTGGTGACAGATGTCATGGCGAGGCATGCGGATTCGCATGTGGACTGTTGACGTCTCGTTCTACCGCGGGTTCCCGCGACGCGGCACGCTGTCCACATGAACGACGTAGTGGTGGCCGCGGAGGGGCTGCGTTGCGCCTACGGCAGTTTCGTCGCCGTGCGTGACGTGGAGTTCTCGGTGCGCCAAGGGGAGATGTTCGCGCTCCTGGGTACGAACGGAGCGGGCAAGACCACGACGATGGAGACGCTGGAGGGGCATCGGCCGCCCACGTCGGGGACGGTGCGGGTGCTGGGCCGCGATCCCTATCGCGAACGGGCTTTCGTGCACGCGCGGTGCGGGATCATGCTGCAGTCCGGTGGTTTCGCCGGCGACCTCACCGTGCGGGAGACCGCGCGGATGTGGAGTGGCGTCGTCTCACGGAAGTCCGATGTGGACGAGCTGTTCGAGCGGTTGGGGCTCGCCCACCGCGCGGGGGTGCGGGTGAAGCAGCTGTCGGGAGGCGAACAGCGCAGGCTGGACCTCGTCCTCGCCGCTCTCGGCGGGCCCGAGGTGCTGTTCCTGGACGAACCGACCACGGGCCTCGACCCGGAATCGCGGCAGACGACGTGGGAGCTGGTCGAGGAACTGCTCGCCGAGGGCACCACGGTGGTGCTGACCACCCATTACCTGGAGGAGGCCGAACGCTTGGCCCACCGGCTGGCGATCATGCACGAGGGCAGGATCGCCGTGGAGGGCAGCCTCGCCGACGTGCTCGGCCGGTACCGGGCGCGCATCGACTTCCGGGTGGCCACACCGGACGGCACGGTGCCGCCTGTGCCCCCCACCCCGCCGGGCCTGCTCGGCGACGTGGACCTGACCTCCTACGCCGACGGGTACGTCGGCATCGCCACCGACGACCTCCAGTCGGACCTGGAGCGGGTGCTCGCGTGGGCCCGCGCGCAGGAGCTGCGACTGCACGGACTCAGCGCCCGGCACGCCTCGCTCGACGAGGTATTCCGTGACGTCGTCGAGTCGACCAACCCCGTGGAGGTGGCCGCATGAACACGCGCGCGTTGACCGCGATCTCCGCAGCGGAACTGCGACTGTTCCTGCGCAACACCGCCGTGGCGGTGTCCGCGCTGCTGATGCCGTTGGTGATCGGCGGCATGTTCGTCGTCAACGGACTCCAGGACACCCCGGAATCGGGGTGGGGTTTCTTCGTCGCGTTGATGCTGCTCACCGTGTTCGGAATGTCGGGCTGTATCGCGGCCGCGGGCACCCTCAGCTACCGGCGCGACGAGCTCTACCTCAAGCGTCTGCGCTGCTCGCAGGCCTCCGACACCACGATCCTCGCGGGCGTGCTGGCGCCGGTGGTGCTGGTGACGATCGTGCAGTGCGTGCTCATGCTGCTGATGGTGGGCGCGGCGGCCGGGTCGGCGCCCGACAACCTCGTGCTGGTCGTCGTCGCGATCGTCCTCGGCACGGTGTGCAGTGTGGGGCTTGGCATGGCCACCACGGGCTTCTCGTCGTCCGGCGAGCAGGCCCAGACCGTGGCGACCCCGGTGTTCTTCGTGCTCATCGGCACCGCGATCTGGGCGGCCCTGGATCTCGCCGAGGGACTGACCATGCTGCAGATGCTCACCCCGGGCGGGGCGGTCGTGCAGCTCATGCACCTGGCCTACGCGGGGTCGCCGTCGGGCACGACGACCGGCGCCCTGTCCGACGCACTACCGGCCATCGGGGGTCTGGCGCTCTGGGCGGCCGTGGGCGTGGGGGCGGCCAAGCGCTACTTCCGCTGGGAGCCGCGACACTGACCCGGGGGTGGGAGCGGGCGGCCGGTCCGGGCGTCGCCGGGCCGGCCACCCGGGTCGCGTTCACGCCGACGTCTTGCGGGCCACCCCCGCGACCGCGCGCGTGCGGGCGGGGTCGCCGACGAACGATGCCTCGGGCCGCCACTGTGGCAACCACACCAGGCCTGGGTCGACGAGCTCGAAGTCGCCGAACAGCTCCGCGATCTCGGCGCGGCCGCGCAGTCCACCGGTGCCCTGGTTGGCCGTGCGCGCCCGGTAGTCGTCGCTGATCCGGCCGAACGCCTCCTGCGCCTGCGCGTCGCCGGTGTCGAGGCAGGCGTGGGAGAGCACCAGCAGACTGCCGGGCGCGAGCCGGTCGCGGTAGTACGCCAGCACGGTCTCCGGCTTCCGCTCCGCGGGCAGCAGGTGCAGCAACGCCACCGTCAGCAGGCAGACCGGCTCCCGAGGGTCGATGCCCTCCGCCAACACGCGCTCCCAGAGCGCCGGACCGTCGAAGAAGTCCCCGGCCAGGGCGCGGTGCCGTGCGGGGTCGGCGGTGTCTTCCAGCAGGATCTGCGCGTGGGCGTGGGCCACGGGCTCGTTGTCGATGTAGACGACCCGGCTCTCGCCGGGCGCCACCTCGTCGGCGACCTCGTGCACGCTGCCCTGCGTCGGCAGGCCGCAGCCGATGTCGACGAACTGGCGGATCCCCGCCGCCGTCGCGAACCGCACCGCCCTGCGGAGGAAGGCGCGATTCTCGCGCACCGCTTCCCGGATCTCGGGAGCGCGCGCGAGCTGTTGTTCGGCGAACTCGCGGTCGACGGCGTAGTTGTTGGTCCCGCCGAGCCAGTAGTCGTAGACGCGCCCGGAACTGGGGCGGCTCAGGTCGAGCGATGAGTAGTCGGACACGGGCCGAGCGTAGCGAAGCGTCGACACCTCGCGTGCCGGCTTCGCGGAAGGTCAGCTCGCGTTGCCGCGGTGGAAGCGGACGTGCAGCGCCCGGATCTCCTCGACCAGCGAGGGCACCGGCCCCTCCACCACGACGTTCGGGGCGACGTCCGAGACCGGGAGCGTCGCCACCGGGGGTGCGGGCACGCCGAGCTCCGACAGCCACGCCGACAGCTGTGCCGACGAGGCCACGTACACGATGCGGCCGAGTCCGACCCAGCCGTGCGCGGCGGCACACATCGGGCAGTGCTCTCCGGAGGTGTAGACGGTGGCGCGGTGCCGTTCCTCGGGCGTCATGAGCGTCGTCGACAGGCGGGCGAGCGCGAACTCCGGATGCCGGGTCCGGTCGCCGCCCGCGACGCGGTTGCGGTCCTCGGCACGCACCTCGCCGTCTCCGTCGACGAGCACCGAACCGAAGGGCTCGTCGCCCGCCGCCAGCGCCTCGGCCGCGAGCTCGACACACCGGCGAAGATGTACCAGTTCCCGATCCTCGATCACGGCACCATCCTCGCACGGCCGGGACGCGAAAACCGATCGCTCGCGGCCCGGGAGGACGGATACCGTGCCGACGTGGACTCCCCGCCGGCGACACCCGTGTCGCGCCTGCTCGACGCCCACCGTCCCGCCGACGACGTCGAGCGAGCCGACGTCGAGCGCATCCTCCGATGGCGCAGGGATGCGGCCGACGCGGCCGATCCCTGGGACCGCACCGCGCCCCTGCACCTGACGGCCTCGGCCTTCGTCGTGCACCCGAGCACCGGGCGGGTGCTGCTGCGTCGGCATCCCCGCCAGCGGGCCTGGTTGCGCCGTTGCGGTGGGCGACCCTGTCCGAGGCGCGGGAGCTGACGACCGAGGACAACGTGCGCCGATCGCTGCGTCGCGTGGAGGCCGTGTTGCGCGGCGAGAGGTGATCGTCACCGACCCGGGCTCACCCCTCGTCGTCGAGCCGGGTCAGCACCTCGGGGCCGTTTTCGGTGATGGCGACGGTGTGTTCGGAGTGCGCGGTCCGTGAGCCGTCGGCCGACCGGATGGTCCAGCCGTCGGGGTCGGTGACGATGCGCGCGCTGCCCGCCGTGAACCACGGTTCCAGCGCCAGCGTCATGCCCGGGCGCAGGAGCAGGCCCCTCCCGGGCCGACCGCGGTTGGGAATGTGGGGGTCCTCGTGCATGGTGCGCCCGAGACCGTGGCCGCCGAACTCCGTGTTGACCCGGTAGTCGTAGTCCCGCGCCACCTCGGCGATAGCCGCCGAGACGTCCCCGAGCCGGTGGCCCGGCCGCGCGGCCTCGACACCGGCCGCCAGCGCCTCCTCCGTGGCGCGGACGAGCCGCACGTCCGCCTCGGCCGGAGTGCCGACGATGGTGGTGACGGCGGCGTCGGCCACCCAGCCGTCGATCGAGACGGCGAGGTCCATGCTCAGCACGTCGCCGTCCCGCAGCACGTAGTCGTGGGGAAGGCCGTGCAGCACGGCGTCGTTGACCGACAGACAGACGGTGTTGCGGAACGGCCCACGTCCGAAGGAGGGCGCGTAGTCCCAGTAGCAGGACTCGGCTCCGCGCTCGCGGATCATCGTCCGGGTGTGGTGTTCCAGGTCCAGCAGGTTCACGCCGACGGCGGCCTTCACCCGCAGGTCGGCGAGGACCCGGGCGACGAACGCTCCGGTGGTGCGCATCCGTTCGATCTCGGCGGGGGACTTCAACTCGATCACGCGACACTCCTGGGTGGTATAAAAATACCGGTCCCGTGTAGCGTAACACGTAGCGGTATTTCTGTACCGGTTCTAGTCTGGTCGCATGGTGCGTCTGCCGCTCACTCCCGAGCAGATCCAGGCCGGAGCCCGGCTCGGGGCGTTGCTGCGCGAACTCCGAGGAGGCCGGGGGCTCGACGACGTCGCCGGCGCGGCCGGGATGTCCCCGGAGACCCTCCGCAAGATCGAGACGGGGCGGCTGCCGAGTCCGGCGTTCGGCACCGTCGTGCGACTCGCGGACGCGCTCGGCGTGTCCGTCGAGAAACTCGCCGAAGCCTGGCGCGACGGCGCCGCGTTCGAAGCCGCGTCCTGACGCCTTGGCCGGTTCGTCGTTCGGGCCGCACCACAGGCCCGAACGACGAACCGGGGATCACCTCGCCGGGGCCGCGGCCGTGGAGCCGCGGACCACGAGCTCCGGCTGGAAGAGGTACTCCTCCGCGGGAGGGACCGCGCCGGCGACCTCGTCCAGCAGCGTGCGCACCGCCGCGGTGGCCATCGCCGTGACCTTCTGCTGGATGGTCGTCAGCGGGGGATCGGTGAACGCGATGAGCGGCGAGTCGTCGTAGCCGACCACCGAGAAGTCCCTCGGCACCTCCAGCCCGCGGCGACGGGCCACGCGAATCGCGCCGAGCGCCATCAGGTCGCTCCCGCACACCACGGCCGTGCAGTCCCGTTCGAGCAGCGTCCAGGCCGCGGAGTGCCCGCCCTCGACGGAGAACAGCGTGTGCACGATCAGCTCGTCGACCTCGCCGGCTCCCACCACGGGGGCCATGAGCTCGCGGAACTTCTCGGCCTTGCGCTGCACGGGCACGAAACGCGCCGGTCCCACCGCGAGGCCGATGCGTTCGTGTCCGAGCTCCCGCAGATGAGTGAGCGCCAGTTCCACGGCCGCGCCGTCGTCGTCGGAGAAGAACGGCGCCTTCACGTCGGGCGCGTACCCGTTGACGAAGACCACCGGCACTCCGCCGTCGATGAGGCGGCGGTACCGGTCGTGGTCGGCCGTCGTGTCGGCGTGCAGGCCCGATACGAACACGATGCCCGACACCCCACGCGCGGTCAGCGTCTCGATGAACTCGTCCTCGGTGGCGCCGCCGGGAGCCTGCGTGCACAGCACCGACCGGTACCCGCGCATCACCAGCGTGCGGTCGATGACCTGGGCGAACGCGGGAAAGATCGGGTTGTCCAGCTCGGGAATGATCAACCCGATGAGCCCGGCGCTGCGTTGCCGGGCCCGTGCCGGGCGCTCGTAGCCGAGCCGGTCCATGGCCGCCAGGACCGCCTGCCGGGTGGCCGCGGCGACCCCCGGCTTGCCGTTCAGGACGCGGCTCACCGTCGCCTCGCTGACGTTCGCCAGTTCGGCGAGGTCAGCGAGGCGAACGCCGTCCAGCGGTCCCTTAGCCATCCCGGTCTCCGCTCCACCACACCGCACTCTCCGGCGGCAACGTCACGGTGTCGCCGGTCAGGCCGAGGTCCGAGGCGGGGCAGCTCGCCAGTTCGACCGAGCCCGGGCGAGCGATCGTCACCGGCGCCGCGGAGAAGTTCACGGTGCACGTGACCGCGCCCCGCCGGAGCGCCAGCACGTCCTCGGGCGCGGCGAGCCATTCGAGTCCCTCCGCCGGGAGTTCCCGGCGCCGCCGCAACGCCTCCCGGTACAGCGCGAGCATCGAGTCCGGGTCGTCCCGCTGCGCCTCGGCGGTGAGGTTCGCCCAGTGCTGCGGCTGCGGCAACCACGACGAGGCGCCGAACCCGAACGGCGGCTCGCTGCCCGACCACGGCAGCGGCACGCGGCAGCCGTCCCGGCCGCGCTCGGTGTGGCCCGACCGTTCCCACATCGGGTCGGCGAGCACCTCCTCGGGCAGGTCGGTGATCTCCTCCAGCCCGAGTTCCTCGCCCTGGTACACGTACACCGATCCGGGCAGCGCCATCGTCAGCAGCGCGGCGGCGCGGGCACGACGCATGCCCTGCTCGCCGCCGCCGTAGCGGGTGACGTGCCGCTGGACGTCGTGATTGGACAGCACCCACGTCGACGGCGCGTTCACCCCGGCCACGGCGGCGAGCGAGTCGTCGATCACCTGCCGGAACGCCGTCGCTGACCAGTCCGCCTCGACGTAGTGGAAGTTGAACGCCTGGTGCAGCTCGTCCGGACGCAGGTAGCGCGCCAGACGTTCGGCGTTGGGCACCCACGCCTCCGCGACACCGATGCGCTCGCCGGGGTAGGAGTCGAGGATCTTGCGCCACGCGCGGTAGATCTCGTGCACGCCGTCCTGGTCGAAGTACGGCAGTGCCCGCGACGTGAGCAGCGACGCCTGGTCGGAACACGCGGCGTCCGGCAACCCGTCGGCCTTCACCATGCCGTGGGCGACGTCGATCCGGAAGCCGTCCACGCCCCGGTCGAGCCAGAACCGCAGGATGCTCTCGAACTCCGCCCGCACCTCGGGGTTCTCCCAGTTCAGGTCCGGCTGTCCCGGATCGAACAGATGCAGGTACCACTGGCCGTCGCCGACCTGGGTCCACGCCGGACCACCGAAAATCGACTCCCAGTCGTTCGGCGGACCGCCGTCCCGGCCGTCGCGGAACAGGTACCGGTCACGCGCGGGTGAACCGGGCTCCGCCGCCAGCGCCTCCACGAACCACGGGTGCTGCGACGACGTGTGGTTGGGCACGATGTCGACGATCACCTTGAGCTTGCGGTCGTGCGCCTCGGTGATCAGTGCCTCGGCGTCGGACAGCGTCCCGAAGACCGGGTCGACGTCGCGGTAGTCGGCCACGTCGTAGCCGCCGTCGGCCATCGGCGAGGTGTAGAACGGCGTCAGCCACACGGCGTCCACGCCGAGCTCGGCCAGGTAGCCGAGTTTCGACCGCACGCCCGGCAGGTCGCCGATGCCGTCGCCGTTGGCGTCGGCGAAGCTCCGCACGTACACCTGGTAGATCGCCGCGGTGCGCCACCACTCGTTGCTCATGAAGTTCCTTTCAGCTCTTGACGCCGCCCGCCGTGAGTCCGGCGACCAGATGACGTTGGACGAGGAAGAACACGATGGCCGACGGCACCAGGACCACGACGGAGCCGGCCGTGAGCAGCCCCCACTCGGCCTTGAAGTCGCTGACGAACGTCGCCATCCCCACCGGGAGCGTGTAGTGCGCCTCGCTCTGCATGAAGACTCCCGCGAAGGCCACCTCGCCCCACGCGGTGATGAAGGAGTAGAACACCGTCACCGCGATCCCCGGCTTGGCCAAGGGCACGATGAGCCGCCAGAACGTGCCGAACGGGCTGAGCCCGTCGACCCGGCCGGCTTCGTCGATCGACACGGGGATCGTGTCGAAGTAGCCCTTGAGCATCCACGCGCAGTACGGCACGGCCACCGTGGACGACGCGAGGACGAGACCACCGTAGGAGTCGAGCAGGCCCAACTCCGACAGCACGTTGTACAGCGGCACGATCAACACGGCCGCCGGGAACATCTGCGTGATGAGGAACGACCACATCAGCGGACGCTTGCCCGGGAACCGCATGCGCGAGGCCGCGTAGCCGGCCGTGGCCGCGATCAGCACCGCGAACACGGTGGTGGCCGACGCCACGATCAACGAGTTCACGAACCACGTGAGGAACTGCGTCTGCCCGAACACCTGGACATAGTTGTCCAGACCGAGAGTGCCGAGCTCGTCGGGCCGCGTCCACGTGCCGCGGTCGGTCTTGAGCGACGTCAGCACCACCCATGCCACGGGAAACACCGCGACGACACTCGCGAGTACCAGCGTCGTGTGCAGGGCCGTCGACGACAGCAGGCTGCGCTGGTCCCTGCGGCGCACCTTCTCGGTCATGACAGCACCTCACTCGACTGCCGGTCGAGCCAGCGGCGGTAGAAGAACGCGAACACCACGAGCATGGAGGCGATGAGCGCACCGTACGTCGCCGCGCCCGCGTAGTCCCGGATGCCCTGGAACGCGCGGTCGTAGGCCTCGGTGACCAAAATGTTCGTCGCCCCGCCGGGACCGCCGCCGGTGAGCATCGCGATGACGGCGAACTGGTTGAACGTCCAGATCGTGCCGAGCAGGATCACCGTCCCGGACACGGGTCGCAGGCCTGGCAGCGTCACGGCACGGAACCGCTGCCACGGTGTCGCACCGTCCACTTCGGCCGCCTCGTACAGGTCCTTCGGCACCGTCTGCAGCCCGCCGAGCAGCGCCACCATCATGAACGGCACGCCCAGCCAGACGTTGACGAGGATGACCGCGACCTTGGCGGCCGTCGGGTCGCCGAGCCAGTCCACGCTCGCGAAACCCAGCGCGTTCAACACCGAGTTGAGCACACCGCCCTCGGTGTTGAACATCAACCGCCACGCGAACGCGGCCACGAACGGCGGCACCGCCCACGGCAGGATCAGCAGCATCCGGTACACCGACCGGCCCCTCAAGGCCCGGTTCAGCAGCATCGCCAGCCCGAGCCCCAGCGAGTAGTGCAGCACGACACAGGCGACCGTCCACACCAGCGTCCACACGAACCGCGAGTAGAACGCGCCCTCGACGCCGGAGAGCACGTCGATGTAGTTCCGCAGTCCGACGAACTCGTACGTCGCCTCGATCTCGTTGACGCCGATCGTGCGCGCGCTGTTCATCTCGTTCGCGTTGGTCAGCGACAGGTAGACGCCCTGCACCAGCGGGTAGAACACCAGCACGGCCAGGACCACCACGACCGGGGCCACCATCGCCCACGCGTACCAATGCCTGCTCGCGGAATCGCGCAACCGCCCGCGGGGCGGCACCGGTGTCGGTGCCGCCCCGGCAGGGGAACGAACGGCCGTCGTCGTCATGACTCGAAGCCCGGCACCGCGCCCGTGACCTTGCGCTGCGCCTGCGCCAATCCGTCCTCGACGGAGGCCTGACCACCGAGGATCTGCTCGTAGTACGGGCTGAACAGGTCGTACAGGGTGCCCGCACCCGGGGCGGCGGGGCGCGGCTTGGCCGACTCGATCGGCTCCTGGAACCCGGCGAGGATCTCGTTGTCCGTGACCTCGGGCTCCTCGTACACCGACGTGCGGGTGGGCAGCGTGTTGTTCTCGCTCGCCACGTACGCCTGGTTCTCGGGCCGGTTCATGAACTCGACGAACAGGTACGAGGCCGCGAGGTCGGGCGAACCCGCGTAGATCGTGTAGTTGTGGCCGCCCACGGGGCCGCCCTGGCCCTTCGGGCCCGCCGGGACCGGAGCGATGCCGAGGTCGTCCGCGTCCTCGAAGGCGTCACCGGACAGCGCGTCGGACACCGACCAGGGCCCGTTGATGATCATGCTGACGGAGCCCTTCTTGAACCCGTCCTGCATGTTGTTGTACTTGTTCGCGCTGGTGTCGGTGGTGCCCACGCCGTCCGCGGTGAGTTCCTGCACGGTCTCGATCGCGGCCTTCACCTCGGGGCTGTCGATGGTGATGCGCTCGCCCTCGACGTCGACGTAGTCGCCGCCCTCGCCGTAGACGAAGGGCAGCAGGTAGTAGGAGTCGGCGTTGAGGAACACGCCCGTCGTGCCCGGCACCTTCTCTTCGAGCAGCTCGGCCGCGTCCCGCAGCTCCTCCCACGTGGCGGGCGGCTCGTCGATGCCGGCCTTGTCGAAGTGCTCCTTGTTGTAGAGCAGGGCGAGGGTGTCGGTCACCTGCGGGACGCCGTAGGTCTTGCCCTCGTAGACGTTGCTCTCCATCGGCACCGGCAGGTAGTCGTCGGCGCCGTCGAGTGCGACCGTGTCGTCGAGCGGTTGCAGGTAGCCCAGTGCCGCGAAGGTCGCCGTCCAGCCGACGTCGGAGCGCATGACGTCGGGGGCGCCGTCACCGTTCTGCGCGGCCGTCTTGAACTTGTCGTCCGACCCGTCGAACGGCACGTTGACGTAGTCGACCGTGATCTTCGGGTACTCCTCCTCGAACCGCTTGGCCAGTTCCTTGTAGGCCGGCGACTCGGTGGTGGCGTCCGAGGTGTCCCAGAAGGTGACGGTGCCCGTCACGGACTGCGGGTCGTTGGCCGCCTGGTCCGCGGCGTTGCTCTGGTCGTTGGCGGACTCGCCGCACGCGGTCACCGTCAGGGCGGTGGCCGCGGCGAGCGCCAGCACTCTCCTGCGTGTCATGGCTCTCCTCGCTGAGAACAGGGTGCGCACGAAGGTAGCCGCGGTTGCCGCAAGGAAGCAAGAATCTTTCTGTAACTTTCAGGACTCCGTTGCAGGGGTGTGCCGAGCGGTCGGCGTCTTGCGGGCTCTCACCCGGCCGCCCCCATGCCTGTCGGCGCCTGGCGGGCCGGCGTCGCGATCCTCGTGTGCGTCGTGTCGTCCTGCTCCGATCGGTTCAGTCGACGCCGTGGAATGGCGGATCGAATGTGCATCAGCACACGCCGCGAAAATGTCCGACGAATTCAAGTAGTCGTTCGACGGTGTTTTGCCGCTGATTCGAGTTCTTCTTCGTGCTGTTGTGTCGTGCCGTGATGTCGTTGCACCGTGGGCTCTCTCGCCGATCGCGGGATCACTGGGGAAATCTGGGAGGGTCATTGTGGAAAAGTTGTCGTCAGCGAATCCGGGCACGCGGAAGTGGTTTGTGCCCGCGCAAATCGTGCTGATTCTGTCGATGGTTTTCGGCATTCTCGTCGGCGCGGTGGGAGTCGCGTCCGCGGCTCCGGCGACGGTGGGCAACACCGACGGCGACGGGCTCAACGTCCGCAGTGGACCGAGCACGTCGAGTGCCGTGGTCGGCACGGTGTGGGACGGCACCGCGGTGGACATCTCGTGCCAGGCCCAGGGTGACGAGGTCACCAACACCCGCGGCTTCACGAGCGACCTGTGGGACTACGTGCCGAGCCTCGGTGGCTACGTCGCCGACGCCTACATGGCCACCGGCCACGACTACCGCATTCCCGGTGTGCCGGACTGTGGCGACGACGGTGGCTCGGACGGGCGTCTGGTGCCGATCTCGCAGCACCAGGGTCAGCCCAACCACGGTGAGGACTGCGGGCCGACGAGTGTGGTCACCGCGTTGTTGGCGCTGGGGGTGACGCCGCGCTCGTGGGACCCCTCGTACCCGGTCGCGGCGATCAACCGGGCGAGGGCCGACATGGGCTACGACCCGAGCTGGAACGACCCGAACGTGCTCGGCACCAGTGAGGCCGACGTGGTGAGGGCGTTGGCGGCCAACGGCGTGCACGCCACGACGCTGTGGGACTTCGACGCCGCCTTGGCGCACGTGCGGGGCGGACGGCCGGTGGTCATGGCGGGTGACATGAAGGACCTGCCGTGGTCGCCGCTGTCGACCCCGCACTTCCTGACTGTCGCGGGCTACGAGAACGGCGAGTACCTCGTGCTCGATCCGGCTTCCGACACGGTGGTGTACCGAGCCTCGGCGTCCGTGCTGTGGGCCTACTGGGACAACCGCCTCGGCCGGGCGGCCGTGGCGTTGTAAACCACGCGGGACGCGTCGAGTGCGAGCAGCCGGTGCCGTTTCGTCTTGCATGGCGAGCCGGCATCGGCTGTTCTCAGTGCGACGCCCGCCCCGGACACCACGGCGATCGAGCGGGAGCGAGAACCGTATGCGCCTGCGCAGTCGATCTCCCCCAGATCGAGAGGTCCTCTGCTGAGCGAATTGAGCCTGCGTAGATTCTGGTCGGCAGTGTGCGGCAGGGCAGCCGCTTGAGGTGCCTCGGCTGGGGAGCTGTGGCGTCCGTACCTTCCCGATGGAGGCGCGGTTCACTCACGTTCGCACCACTTGTGATGCCACGGGGGTGCGCCCAGGCGGCAGGCCGCCTCTTTGTCCGCACCATTGACAGGTCGAAACGTGCGCCCCCGGCAGGACTCGAACCTGCGACCTAGAGATTAGAAGGCTCTTGCTCTATCCAGCTGAGCTACGGAGGCTTGTGGCGACCGCTACGGTCACAGCACGTCACCCAAGCTTAGTCACCACTGCCTGGTTGATCGTCCGGTACTGGAGAATCGTTTCACCTCTCACCCGGGTCAGTGACCGAATCTTCGCCCACGGTTAGCACAATCGTGATCAGTCCCGCCCGTAACACCCGCACTGTGACCGCCCTGTTCCCCTGGGTGATGAATCCGTTCACCTGCGCCCGGCCCGAGCGGTCCGTGAGCGCCCTGCGCGGCGCGGGGACCGGTCGGGCCGGGC
>NZ_CM001466.1:4379332-4403523 GCF_000231055.2 Saccharomonospora azurea NA-128
GACCTCGTCGCCCGCGCCGCCGGTGAGCGCACGCCAGGACTCGGAGGGCGGCGGGGAGGTGCGGCCGAGCCGCGACCGGACGACCCCGCCGCTCTCGCCTTCCCGCGCCGCGTTCTCCACATAGGACACGGCGTGCGGGAACCGGCGGCGCAGCAGCGCGAGCAACGCCGCCGCCTCGCCCGCCGTGCCGCCGTACATCGCCGAGAGCATGGCGATCTTCGCGCGGTCGCGGTCGCCGTCGTCGGGTGCGCGGCCGAACAGGGCGCCGGCCAGGCTGGTGTAGAGGTCGGTGGACGCCGACACCTCGGCGAGCTTGCGGTCACCGGACAGCGCCGCCAGCACCCGGGGTTCCAGCTGCGCCGCGTCGGCCACGACGAGGGTCCAGCCCGGGTCGGCGCGGACGCAGCCGCGCAGCACCCGGGGGATCTGCAACGCGCCCCCACCGCGGCTCGCCCACCGGCCCGACACCACGCCACCCACGACGTAGACCGGTCGGAACCGGTCGCCGCGCACCCACTGGTCGAGCCACGCCCAGCCGTGCGCGGAGTGCAGGCGCGCGAGTTCCTTGTACTCCAGCAGTGGTGGCACGGCGGGATGGTCCACGGTGCGCAGGACGTGTGCCCGCGCGGACGACACCTCGATGCCCTCCCTCCGCAGGGCACGCACGATGCTTCCCGGATGGTCGGGGTTGACCGGCTTCCCCCCGAACGCGGCCGCGATCCGCTCGGCGAGCTCGGCGAGCGTGCGGGGACGTTGTCCCGGGGCGGTGCGGGGACCGAGCAGGTCGGTGAGCAGTTCCCGATGCACGTCCGCGCGCCACGGCAGTCCGTCGGCGGACATCTCCACCGCGGCCAGGGCGCTGGCCGACTCGGCGGCGACGAGCAGCGTCATCCGGTCGGGATGGGGCAGAGCCCGGATTCGCTCTTCCTGGTCGGCCAGCACGATCTCGGCCGCCTCCAGGGGCGTGACGTCCGGCGGCAGGCCGGAACTGTGCACGTCGAACAACGTGGGGCTGTCGTCGAGGTCGTGGTGGTCGGCCGCGGTGTCGGCCGGAGCCGCGAGGCCACGGGCGCGCGCGTGCGCAGCGGCGAGGGTGCGCGACTCGCCGTGGCGACCCGCGTGCGCGAGCAGCAGGTACTCGGTCAACGCGAGATCGAGGCACCGGCCCACCCGGACGCCGTGAGCCACCAAGGGCGGGTAGACCTGCTCGACGGAGGCGAACACCCAGCGAGGCGCGTGTTCTGCTTCCCAGGCTCGTACCAGCGCGGCCGCCTCGGCGGCGGGAAGGCCGACCGTCGACGCGCCCGCGGCGGGCAGCGACGGCGGGGGTCGCAACAGGTAGGTGCCGTCCGACTGTCGCGCCACGATGATGCGCACGCGTCCAGTCTGCTCCCGGGCACCGACATTCCGGACTCGACGTCGAACCTACTTGCGGGTAGGTTAGGGGTGTCGCGGGACGAGGAGGCGCTGGATGAGGCCGTCACTGCTAGCCGACGCCGCGAGTGCGGCGGTGCGCACGGTACGCAGCATCGGAGTGCTGTACCGCGCGGGGCTGGTGCCGGTCCCGCGCCTCGACGAAGGCATCCGCTCGCTGATCGCGACCCGCCGCTACGGCCCACTCGCCGGGTCGCTGCGCATCGCCGCGCGTCGCGCCCCGCACGCCGCCGGACTCGTCGACGAGCGCGGCGTCATGACGTTCTCCCAGCTCGACCTGCGCTCCAACGCGTTGGCCCGAGGCTGGTCACAGCGCGGAGTGCGGCCGGGAACCACGCTCGCCGTGTTGTGTCGCGACCATCGCGGGCTCGTTCTCACACTGCTGGCGGCGGGCAAACTCGGCGTTCCCGTCCTCCTGCTCAACACGGGATTCGCCAAACCCCAGCTCACCGACGTCTGCGTGCGCGAGAAGGTCGGCGTCCTCGTGCACGACGAGGAGTTCACCGACCTGCTGAGCGACATCCCCGGCGACCGCTACCTCGCGTGGGCCGACTCCGACCCGGGCGCGGTGCCGTCGCTCGACGACGTCATCGCCGGCAGCGACGACCATCCGCTGCCCGCGCCCGCCAAACCCGGCGGGTTCGTCCTGCTCACCAGCGGCACGACCGGCACCCCGAAGGGCGCGCCCCGGCCGAAGGTCTCCCCGCTGCACTCCGCCGAGTTCCTCGACCGCATCCCGCTGCGCGTCGGGGAGGCGACGTACTTCGGAGCGCCGCTGTTCCACGCCACCGGCATCTCGCAGTTCATGCTGTCGTGCGCGCTCGGGTGCACGGTGGTGCTGCGGAGGAAGTTCGACCCCGAGGAGACTCTGCGAGGCATCGCGGAGCACCGGTGCACCGCGCTCGTGCTGGTGCCGACCATGCTGCAACGCATCCTCGACCTCGGGCCGGACGTCCTCGCGCGGTACGACACGTCGAGCCTGCGGGTGATCTTCGTCGCCGGTTCGGCCCTCGCGCCGGAACTGGGCAACCGGGCACGTGAGGTGTTCGGCGACGTGGTCCACAACGTCTACGGGTCCACGGAGGTGGCGGTGGCCACCGTCGCGACGCCCCGCGACTGGGCGCGCGCACCCGGCACCGTCGGCCGTCCACCGCTGGGATGCCGCGTCGCGCTCTACGACGAGCAGGACCGGCGCATCGACAGGCCGTACGTGACGGGCCGCGTGTTCGTCGGGAGTGGACTCGCCTTCACCGGCTACACCGACGGCAGGACCAAGGACGCGATCGACGGTCTGATCGCCACCGGGGACGTCGGGCACTTCGACGCGGACGGCTTGCTGTTCATCGACGGGCGCGACGACGAGATGATCGTCTCGGGCGGGGAGAACGTCTATCCCGTCGAGGTGGAGAACGTTCTCGTGGAGCACCCGGACGTCCGCGAGGCGGCGGTGATCGGTGTGCCCGACGACGAGTTCGGGCAGCGGCTCAAGGCGTTCGTGGTGCGACGTGACGGGTCCACAGTGGATGCCGAGGTGCTGCGGGACCACGTGCGGCACACCCTCGCGCGGTTCAAGGTGCCGCGCGACGTGGAGTTCGTCGACGAACTGCCGCGCAACTCGACCGGAAAGGTCCTCCGCGGCGCCCTGAAGTGAGCGGCACTGAAGCAGGTGTGTCCGCACACTGCGAACTCGTGTCCGCGAGCGGCGACGCCGTGTCCGCGGTCTGCGTACGGGTGTTGGCGCTTCCCGCACGCGGGGCAGAGGTTCTGCATCGTGTCCGCGCGCTGCGTACGCGTGTTCGCGTCGCGCGTCGCGGACACGCGTGCGTGAGGTGCGGACACGCGTGCGTGAGGTGCGGACACGCGTGCGTGAGGTGCGGACACGCGTGCGTGAGGTGCGGACACGCGTGCGTGAGGTGCGGACA
This sequence comes from Saccharomonospora azurea NA-128, assembly GCF_000231055.2. GTDB lineage: Bacteria > Actinomycetota > Actinomycetes > Mycobacteriales > Pseudonocardiaceae > Saccharomonospora > Saccharomonospora azurea. The sequence goes on from NZ_CM001466.1 coordinate 4,382,689, forward strand.
CGCGTGCGTGAGGTGCGGACACGGTGTCAGTTCAGGTGGCGGCGGGAGGCGCTGCCCCGGGGGCGCGGCGGCGGGAGCAGGCTGAGCAGGGAGCCCGTCGGGACGTCGAGGATCTGTTCCAGGACGAGGACCGCACGCAGGGACCGCTGCCGCTCGGGCTGGCGCTTGCCCGACTGCCAGTAGCTCAACGCGGTCACGCTCACCGGGACGCCGCGCTCCTGGAGTCGCACCTGGATGCGGTCGAGGCTCAGACCGCTCGTGGAGATCGCGAACCGAAGCTCTTCGGAAAACGCTGTCGCGCTACTCATCGTGTCCCCTCGCCTGCCCTGGATAACGATCTGGGAACACGTTAGCAGGACCTGTAACGCCTGGTGAGGAAGCCGCAGCGAAAGTGCTCGACCGAACGGGCTAACGCTCACTCGGTCGAATGGCTCAGAACTGGTAAATGTGAATCATTGCCCACGTTGCACTCCCGGCGCTCTCATGGTCGCACGATGTTGTCGGTGACACGGGAAGGAAACCGATGGGCACCTCGAAGAAAGTGACCCGGGCGGCCTTGAGCGGTGCCGTCGCGGTGGGTGTGACGGGCTTGTTCGCGGCCGGCATGGCGCCGGCGCAGGCCGCTGTGGGCCAGGTCGTTCACGCGGGCTCGGCGCAGGCGATCGACGGCAGCTACATCGTCGTGCTGAAGGACGGTATGTCGGCCTCGTCGGTGTCGGCGCAGGCGCAGACGATGGCCACCGAGTACGGCACCTCGGTGCAGGAGACGTTCGACACGGCGCTGAACGGCTTCACGATCAAGGCCGACGCGACGACGGCGAAGCGGCTCGCCGCCGACGACTCGGTGGCGTTCGTCAGCCAGAACCAGCGGGTGCAGATCGCCGACGCGCCGGGCACGGAGGCCGTGTCGTCGTGGGGGCTGGACCGCATCGACCAGCGCGACCTGCCGCTGGACGACAGCTACACGCCGCCGACCTCGGCGTCGGACGTCACGGCGTACATCATCGACACCGGTGTGTCCGAGCACTCCGACTTCGGTGACCGGCTCCAGCCGGGTGTCGACTTCGTGGACAACGATGACGACGCCACCGACGAGAACGGCCACGGCACGCACGTCGCGGGCACCATCGGCGGATCGACCTACGGTGTCGCTCCCGACGTCAACCTCGTCGGTGTGCGGGTGCTCGACGCCAACGGCAGCGGCACCACGGCCGGTGTCATCGCCGGTGTCGAGTGGGTCGCGGAGAACGCCTCCGGTCCGTCCGTGGCCAACATGAGCCTCGGCGGCGGCGCTGACGAGGCGCTGGACGAGGCCGTCCGCGGTGCCATCGAGGCGGGTGTGACGTTCGGTGTCGCGGCGGGCAACGAGGCCTCCGACGCCAGCGGTTCGTCCCCGGCGCGGGTCACCGAGGCGATCACGGTGGCGGCCAGCGACGACTCCGACGCCCAGGCGTCCTTCTCGAACTACGGTGACGTGGTGGACATCTACGCCCCGGGCGTGGACATCACCTCGGCCTGGCACGACGGCAGCGAGAACACCATCAGCGGCACCTCGATGGCGACCCCGCACGTGGTCGGTGCGGCCGCGCTGCACCTGGCCGCCAACCCGGACGCGGCTCCTGCGGACGTGGAAGAGGCGCTGGCTTCCTCGGCCACGCCGGACGTCATCTCCAACCCGACGGGTGAGACGCCGAACCGCCTGCTCTACGTGGGCGAGTGAGGTAGTACGTCAGTCACTTTCCTCCTGCACAGACCGGCCCGGCGCGTCTCGCGTCGGGCCGGTCTTGTTACTGGTGGGTAAGACGCGGGTAAGGTCGGCTCCATGGCCGTACGGAAGAACATCGTGATCACCGGCGCCAGCGCGGGTCTCGGCGAGGGAATGGCCCGTCTGTTCGCCGCGCGAGGCCGTGATCTCGCGCTGTGCGCCCGGCGTCGCGACCGGCTCGACGCCCTCGCCGCGGAGCTCACGGAGCGGCACCCCGGTATCCGCGTGATCGTCCGCGAACTCGACGTCAACGACCACGACCGCGTCGCCACCGTCTTCGACGAGTTCCGTACGGAGCTGGGCGGTCTCGACCGCGTCATCGTCAACGCGGGCCTCGGCAAGGGGCAGCCCGTCGGCACGGGTCACTTCGCCGCCAACCGGCAGACCGTGGAGACGAACCTCGTCGCCGGGCTCGCGCAGTGCGAGGCCGCCGTGTCGATCTTCCGGGAACAGAACGCCGGACACCTCGTCGTGGTGTCGTCGTTCAGTGCCGTGCGGGGAATGCCGCGCACCATGACCGCCTACGCGGCGTCGAAGGCCGGCATCGCCGCGCTCGCCGACGGCATCAGGACCGACCTGCTGGCCACGCCGATCTCGGTCACCACCGTGTTCCCGGGCTACATCGAGTCGGAGATGACCCGCCGGACCGCGGGCCGCACGCCGCTCATCGCGAGCGCGGAGGCGGGGGCGCGAGCGCTCGTGAAGGCGATCGAACGGGAGCCCGCGAAGGCCTACGTGCCGTCGTGGCCGTGGACTCCGCTCAGTCTGCTCGTGCGTGCGCTGCCGACGAGCGTGTTCCGCAGGATCGTCTGAGGTCGACGATGGGTGCCGTCTACCTGGTTCGTCACGGTCAGGCCTCGTTCGGGGCCGCCGACTACGACGTGCTGTCCGAGCTCGGACATGCGCAGGCCCGGGCCGTCGGGATCGAACTGGCCCGCCGGGACGTCGCGGTGTCGCTCGCCCGGTCAGGCACGTTGTCCCGTCAGCGCGTCACGGCGGAGGTGGCGCTCGCGGAGTGCTGTCCCGACGGGACCGTCGAGATCGACGCGCGCTGGAACGAGTACGACCACGTCGACATCGTGGCGCGGCACGGCGGTGGAGGTGCGCAGGAGGACGCCGACCCGCGGGCATACCAGGGCGTGTTGGAGAAGGCGTTGAGGGAGTGGATCGAGGCGGGCGCGTCGAGCCCGTGCGCCGAGACCTGGCCGATGTTCCTCGACCGCGTCCGTGGGGCCTTCGACGACCTCGTGTCGAGCCTGGGCAAGGGTTCCCGGGCGGTGGTCTTCACGTCCGGCGGTGTGATCGCGACGCTGTGCGGCACGTTGCTGGGCGACCCGGCCACCGGGTTCCTGTCGCTGAACCGAGTCACGGTGAACGCGGGCCTGACCAAGATCGTCACCGGCCGGTCCGGCACCACGCTGCTGTCGTTCAACGAGCACGGCCACTTCGACGGCGAGGCCGCGGAGTCACTGACCTACCGCTGAACACCTGAACGCCGTCACGTCGTCGACAGTTCGGGCAGCACGTCGGTGACGAGTGACTCGAGCACGTGGCTGAGCAACGCGTGGACCTGCGCGCGGTCGAGTGTGCCGCGCATCAACCATTCCCGGCCCGCCACCTTGACCATGCCGGAGTAGGCGCGGACGACGGCGTTGAACTGCTCCCACCGCGGGTCGGTCGGCTCGAAACCCATGGCCTGCAGCACGCGGTCGGCGGCGTTGCGGTCGGCCTCGTCGAGGATGCGCTCGACCTCCACGTCGCGCCCGATGCCCTCGGGTGTGATCGCGGCCAGCCACATCTTCTCCTGCCCGCCGACGAGGTCAAGGAACCAGTCGACGGCGGCTTTCACACGTTCCTCTGTGGATCCCGCCGGCAGCCGGGCCAGCCCGCCGTAGGGGAGGTTCAGTGCGCGTCGGACCACGGCGAGATAGAGCTCGCGCTTGGTTCCGAAGTAGTGGTTGATGAGTCCTCGCGCCACACCGGCCCGGGCGGCGATGTCCGACGTGGACACGTCGGCGTACGGGCGTTCCCCGAACAGTTCGGCGGCGCAGGTGAAGATCTGCTCCCGGCGCTGGTCGGGCTCCAATCGCCGCCACTTCGGCACGGATTCCGTGGTCATGCGGTGCAGTTTCTCACGGCGACCTGCGGTTCGCCGGGAAAATGGGCAGGTGAAGGGCCCCGACGGCGGTGGTGGGCACGATCGGGTGGCGCGGCGCCACAGGAGTGATCGCCCGGTAGGAGGAGGACGGCTCCGGCCGCGGGTCCGCCTCCCCGCGGTTCGGCCACAGCGCCATGGCCCGCTCGGCCTGGGCGGTGATCGTCAGTGACGGATTGACACCGAGGTTGGCCGACACCGTCGATCCGTCCACGATGTGCAGTCCCGGGTGGCCGTACACCCGGTGGTACGCGTCCACCACCCCGGTCTCGGGCGAGTCGCCGATGACGCAGCCGCCGATGAAGTGCCCGGTCAGGGGGCGGTCGAAGAAGTCGTTCCACCCGCCGCTGGCGATGCCGCCGATCCGGGCGGCGACCCGGCGCGCCACCTCGTGACCCGCCGGAATCCAGGTCGGGTTGGGCTCGCCCTCGCCCTGCTTGGTCACCATCCTCCGGCCGAACAGGCCCCGCCGGGTGTAGGTGGTGACGGAGTTGTCGAGCGACTGCATCACCAGCAGCGCGATGGTCTCCTCCGACCAGTGGCGCGGGTTGTGCAGCGCGGGCAGGTCGCGCCGGCGGCGGACCAGCTCCGACAGCCCCGCCCTCCACCGAGGTGTGCCGGGAACGGGGTCGACGAGGACGGTGGCGAGCAGGCCCAGCAGGTTGCTGCCCCGGCCGTAGCGCACCGGCTCCACGTGCGTGACGTCGTCGGGGTGCAGGGACGAGCTGATGGCGACACCGCGGTGGAACCCGGCGTCGCGCCGGGTCGTGCGCGCGGCCAGGACCGCCTCCGAGTTCGTGCGGGAGAGCACGCCGAGCCGCCGCGAGAGGCGCGGGAGCACCCCGCGGTCGCGCATGCGGTGAAGCAGGCGCTGGGTACCGAGGGCCGAGGCGGCGAACACGACCTGCTCGGCGGTCACCACGCGCTGACGCCGGCGCTGCGTCGTGTGGACGCACGAGCACGCGTAACCGCCTCCGGGCAGCGGGCGGACCTCGGTCACCGTGGTGAGCGGGTGCACGGCCGCACCCGCCTTCTCGGCCAGGTGAAGGTAGTTCTTCACCGTCGTGTTCTTCGCGCCGTGGCGGCACCCCGTGAGGCACTCGCCGCAGTGGGTGCACGCGCGGCGGTCGGGGCCCATCCCGCCGAAGAACGGATCGCGCACGCGCGTGCCCGGCGACGTCTCGTCGTCGCCGAAGAACACGCCGACGGGAGTGGGACGGTAGGTGTGCCCGACGCCCAGCTCCTCGGCGACGTCCCGCATCACCTCGTCGGCGGGCGACGTCCAGGGGTTCGGCGTCACCCCGAGCATGCGTTTGGCCTGGTCGTAGTAGGGGGCGAGTTCCGCCTTCCAGTCCGTGATGCCGGCCCACTGCCGGTCGGAGAAGAACGCGTCGGGCGGCTCGTAGAGCGTGTTGCCGTAACCGAGGGAGCCGCCGCCCACTCCCGCGCCCGTGACCACCATGACGTCGGGGAACGGAGTGATCCTCAGGATGCCCGTGCACCCGAGCAGGGGAGCGAACAGATAGTCGCGCACGTGCCAGGAGGTGCGGGCGAACTCGTGGTCGGCGAAGCGCCTGCCCGCCTCCAGGACGCCGACCCTGTACCCCTTCTCGGTGAGCCGCAGGGCGCTCACGCTGCCGCCGAAACCGGATCCGATGACCACCACGTCGTAGTCGAAGCGCGTCATCTCCTCACGGTCGAGCACTGTTGGCGATGTGGCAATGAAGCGATCGGGTGGTTCCGGCGTTGTGGGCTACGGTAGGAAAGGCAAACCTAACTAGTGCGAGGAGCTGGGATGGCGCGACGAGGCGAGGGCAAGCCGATGATCCAGGCCCGGGTGCTGCGCACCGAACGGCTCACCCCGCAGATGATCCGGATCGTGTGCGGCGGCGACGGGCTGGCGACGTTCCAGCACAACGGCTTCACCGACTGTTACGTCAAGGTGCTCTTCCGCGTCCCCGGTGTGGAGTACCCGGAGCCGTTCGACCTCGACGCCGTGAAGGCGTCCCTGCCGCGCGAGGCGTGGCCCCGCATGCGCACCTACACCGTGCGCCACCACGATCCCGCGGCCCAGGAGCTCACGCTGGACGTACTGGTGCACGGCGACGCGGGGCTGGGCGGGCCGTGGGCGTCGGGGGCCAAGCCGGGCGACGAGGTCCTGCTGCGTGGCCCCGGTGGCGCCTACGCGCCGCGTGCGGACGTCGACCACCATCTCCTCGTCGGTGACGAGTCCGCGCTGCCCGCCATCGCCGCCTCGCTCGAAGCGCTGCCTCCGGAGGCGTCCGCCACGGTCCGCCTGCTCGTCGAGAACGGCGCCGAACAGCAGCCGCTGGCCACGAAGGGCAACGTGGACCTCCGCTGGCTGCACCGCGCCGACGGCGCCGACCTCGTGGCCGAGGTCCGGGGACTCGAACTCGGCGAGGGGCGTGTCCAGGCCTTCGTCCACGGGGAGGCGGGCATGATCCGCGAACTGCGGACCCACCTTTTGCGTGAGCGCGAGATCGATCGCGAGCTGCTGTCGATTTCCGGCTACTGGAGGCAGGGGCGCACGGACGAGGCGTGGCGCCAGGAGAAGAAGACCTTCATGGGCTGACGCTCCACCGACAGACGACAAGGCCACCGTCTCGCCGGGTAGCGAGGACGGTGGCCTTGCGTCGGGCCTGGTGGCGTCTCAGAACGCGAACACGCCGCCGGACTGGGCGTCGGCGACGCAGCGGTTGGAGTACTCGGTGTCGAAGTCGACCGGTGTGCCGTACCAGCTGCCGCTGGCCGTGGCGCGCACCGGCGAGTAGATCATCGTGCAGTTCTGGAACTTCGTGGGCAGCCGTGAGAAGTCGCCGTCGGCCTGTTCCAGGGACCGGCAGGCCGTGTCCGCCTGCGGGTGGTTGCCTTGAGCCGGCCCGCACGTGAGTTCGACGGACGTGGTGTCGCCCCTCGGGTCGGTCAGGCTGAGGACGAAGGTGGAGTCGGGAGTGGCGGCGCCGGCGGTGCCGCCCGTACACAGGGCCGCGGCCGCGCACGCGGCGAGGATGGTCGCTCCGAACTTGGGCATGTCTGAGCTATCGGCTCGTGACGCGACCGACCTGTTTGCTCGATCGGCTGATCGTCGTCACTCGAACGGGGCCACGCGCGGGCACGGACTGTGTCTGAGATCACCATGCGGGCTCGTTGTGGTGGGTGAACCGCCGTTTCCGCGGCTGTCCAGGGACTTTCGACCTTCGTGAGTCTCGAACGTGGCTGTACTCCACGTAAACTCGTGGTCGAGCACGCGAGGAGAGGAGGTGCCGGTGGCCAGTGCGGAGGAGCGTCGCTTCGAGGTCCTGCGGGCCATCGTTGCCGACTACGTGTCGAACCAGGAACCGGTGGGGTCGAAGGCTCTCGTCGACCGGCACAACCTGAACGTGTCCAGCGCGACGGTGCGTAACGACATGGCCGCTCTGGAAGAGGACGGGTACATCACCCAGCCGCACACCAGCGCGGGCCGGATTCCGACCGACAAGGGTTACCGATTTTTCGTCGACCGGCTGTCGGAGGTCAAGCCCCTGTCGGCCGCCGAGCGCCGGGCGATCGTGCAGTTCCTGGAGGGCGCCGTCGATCTCGACGACGTTTTGCGCCGGTCGGTGCGGCTGTTGGCGCAGCTGACGCGCCAGGTCGCGGTGGTGCAGTACCCGACGCTGACGACCTCCACGGTGCGGCACGTCGAGGTCGTCGCGCTCACCCCGGCCCGCCTGCTCATCGTGCTGATCACCGACACGGGCCGTGTCGACCAGCGGGCCGTGGACCTGGGTGACGTCATCAGCGACGACAACGTGGCACGTCTGCGCGACGTCCTCAACGGCACGCTGTCCGGGCACCGGCTGCCCGAGGCGGCGGCGAAGGTCTCCGACCTGCCGGAACAGGCGCCGTCCGACCTGCGCGACGTCATGGTCCGGGTCTCCACCGTGCTCGTCGAGTCGCTCGTCGAGCACCCGGAGGAACGTCTCGTCCTCGGCGGCACGGCCAACCTCACCCGCAACGTCGCCGACTTCCCCGGGTCGCTGCGGCAGGTGCTGGAGGCACTGGAGGAGCAGGTCGTCGTGTTGAAGCTGCTCGCCGCCGCGCGCAACCCCGGTGCCGTCACCGTGCGGATCGGGGAGGAAAATGAGGACGAGCAGATGCGGAGCACCTCGGTCGTGTCGATCGGGTACGGCTCGGACCAGGTACTACTGGGGGGCATGGGCGTGGTTGGCCCGACACGGATGGACTACCCCGGGACGATCGCTGCCGTACGCGCGGTCGCCACGTACGTGGGCCGGATCCTGTCCGGGCGGTAGGAGGTCCGCCCGTCCGGGCTCGACGCTCGGATGAGAGGCTTGTGCAGGCTTTCTAGGAGGACGGCAGACGGTGGCCAAGGATTACTACGGCATCCTCGGCGTGTCGAAGGACGCGACCGACCAGGAAATCAAGCGCGCGTACCGCAAGCTCGCGCGCGAGTTGCACCCGGACGTCAACCCCTCCGAGGACGCGCAGCACAAGTTCAGCGAGGTCACCACCGCCTACGAGGTGCTGTCCGACCCGCAGAAGCGCAAGATCGTCGACCTGGGCGGCGACCCGATGGACAACGGGGCGAGCGCCGGTGGGCGTGACCCGTTCGCCGGGTTCGGGGGCCTGGGCGACATCATGGACGCCTTCTTCGGAGCCGCCACCGGAGGCGCGCGCGGCCGCGGGCCGCGCAGCAGGGTGCAGCCGGGCTCCGACGCTCTCATCCGGCTGAAGCTGACGCTGGAGGAGTGCGCCACCGGCGTCAACAAGCAGATCACCGTGGACACGGCCATCCTGTGCGACCGGTGCCGCGGGGCGGGCACGGCCGAGGGCGGCAGTGTCGTCACCTGTGACACCTGTGGTGGTCAGGGCGAGGTGCAGTCCGTGCAGCGGTCGTTCCTCGGCCAGGTCGTCACGGCGCGGCCCTGCCCCACCTGCCGCGGGTACGGCGAGGTCATCACCGACCCGTGCCAACAGTGCGGTGGCGACGGCCGGGTCCGGGCGCGCCGGGACGTGACGGCCAAGATCCCTCCGGGTGTGGGCGACGGCATGCGCATCCGCCTCTCCGGTCAGGGTGAGGTCGGCCCCGGTGGCGGGCCCGCCGGCGACCTCTACGTGGAGGTCGAGGAGGCGCCGCACGAGGACTTCGAGCGGCAGGGCAACGACCTGTTCTGCCGGCTGCGGGTGCCCGTCACGGCGGCCGCGCTGGGCGCGGTCATCCCCATGGAGACGCTCGTGGACGGCGAGGCCGAGGTCGAGATCGAGCCGGGAACCCAGCCGAACACCGAGATCGTGTTGCAGGGCTTCGGGATGCCGCGGTTGCGGTCGTCCGGTCGCGTGGACGGCCGGGGCGACCTGCACATCCGCATCGACGTCGTGGTGCCGACGAAGCTGGACGACGAGCAGGCGGAGTTGCTGCGCGAGCTCGCCAGGCTGCGTGGCGAGGAGGTGCCCACGCTGGCCGGTAACGGTCACAAGCCGGGTGGGTTGTTCTCCAAGCTGCGCTTGAAGAGCCGCTGACGACGATCGTCCGGGAAACGACGACTGCGATGGCTGGAGTCACCGACACCACTCCACCGGTTTTCCTCGTGCCGGAACTGCCGGAGGCCGGGCACGCCGACCTGGACGGTGAGGAGGCACATCACGCCGTCACCGTGCGCCGGCTGCGTGCGGGGGAGCGGCTGACGCTGTCCGACGGGCGCGGCGGGGTCGCCGACTGTGTCGCCGCGACCGTCCACGCGGGACGCAAGCCCACGGTGGAGCTGACGGTCGAGCGGGTGCGCACCGTGCCCGCCCCTGCGCTGCGGGTGACCGTGGCGCAGGCGCTGGCGAAGGGCGACCGCGGGGAGCTGGCCGTGGAGCTGGCCACCGAAGCGGGCGTGGATGCGATCGTCCCGTGGCGGGCGGCCCGGAGCGTGGCGCGCTGGGACGACGGCCCTCGGGGCGCGAAGGCTCTGGGCAAGTGGCGGGCGGCAGCGGCCGCGGCGAGCAAACAGGCGCGCCGGGCGTGGGTTCCCGAGGTCTCCGATCCGATGAGCACGGCCGAGCTGGCGTCGGCGATCGCGAGCGCCGACGTGGCGCTGGTGCTCGACGGCGATGCCCCGGACCGGCTGACCGACATCGCCCTGCCGGACGCGGGGGAGTTGTTGCTCGTGGTCGGCCCCGAAGGCGGAGTGGCGCCCGAGGAGCGTGACGCGTTCGTCGAGGCGGGTGCGCGTCGTGTCCGGTTGGGACCGACGGTGTTGCGCACGTCCACGGCGGCCGCGGTGGCACTCGGTGCGCTGGGGGCGTTGACCGCGCGCTGGGCGTAGGCCGAATGGACGCGCTCGCTAGGACCTGTGGCACAAGTCCGTCGCATTTCTGGTGTTTTCTCCTTCGCGGTGCGTGTGCGCGCCTTACGCTGTGGCCAGCCCGCACGGCCGGTGACCTGCGCGAGCGTGCGACGGAAAGAGCGCGGGGCAACGCGAGGCCGGTGTGGGCCGAGGACCCGCCGGACGTCTCCCCCTCGGTCCGGCGGAGCCGCGGTGGCGTGTGGAGCAACCCCCAGGCTGCACCGCCCCGCGGCGCCCTCGAGCGGGTCGGGTGAAGATGGGTGACGAGCACACCGCAGCGACCGCGATCGACGCGAGGAGGGGCCGTGAGCGAGAGCGAGACCGGTAGGGACACGGAGGGGCCGGGCGGCACGAACGGCACCGAGTCCGCCTCGGAGACGCTGTTCGAGCGGATCATCGCGAGGGAGATCCCGGCCGACATCGTGTACGAGACCGACACGACACTGGCGTTCCGCGACATCAGCCCGCAGGCGTCCACGCACGTGCTCGTGGTGCCCAAGGCGCGGCACCGCACCGTCGCCGACCTCGCGGCGGCCGACCCGGGTCTGCTCGCGGAGGTCGTGGCCACCGCGGCCAAGGTGGCCGAGCTGGAGGGGCTCCACGACGGCTACCGGATCGTGTTCAACACCGGCCCCGACGCCGGACAGACGGTCTTCCACGTGCACGCCCACGTGCTCGGTGGGGAACAGCTCGGTCACTTCGGTCGTTCTTCCCAGTGAGGAAACAGGGCGGGTAAACTCACCTGCCCCGGCACGAACGATGCGGCTAGCATCGACGTGTCCACCACCGTCGTCGACCAGCACGCTTGTGCAGAAAGCAGGCCCGAGGCCACGTGGCCGGAACCGAACCGCTGCAACCTGCCGAAGTCGCTGCTTCACAGGAGCCTTCGGCCCAGTCGAAGTTCCCGATCCCCGATGCCGCCGTGCTCGTTCTGCTCGGTTCCCGAGACGAGAACCTGCGGGTGGCCGAGGACCTGCTCGAAGCGGACGTGCACGTCAGGGGCAACGAGGTCACGTTGACGGGTGCGCCGAGTGCGGTCGCGTTCGCCGAGCGTGTGTTCGAGGAGTTGGTGACGCTGGCCCGGCGAGGTCAGCAGCTGGGCCCCGACGCGGTCCGCCGCACGGTCGCCATGCTGTCGTCCGGGGGTTCGGAGTCGCCCGCCGACGTGCTGAGCATGGACATCCTCTCGCGACGCGGGCGGACCATCCGGCCGAAGACGCTGAACCAGAAGCGCTACGTCGACGCGATCGACGAGCACACCGTGGTGTTCGGCATCGGTCCCGCGGGCACCGGCAAGACGTATCTGGCCATGGCCAAGGCCGTGCAGGCGCTGCAGACCAAGCAGGTCACGCGCATCATCCTCACGCGGCCCGCGGTGGAGGCCGGTGAGCGGCTGGGCTACCTGCCCGGCACGCTCTACGAGAAGATCGACCCGTACCTGCGGCCGCTGTACGACGCGCTGCACGACATGGTCGATCCCGACTCGATCCCGCGGCTCATGCAGGCCGGGACGATCGAGATCGCGCCCCTGGCGTACATGCGCGGCCGGACGTTGAACGACGCGTTCATCATTCTCGACGAAGCGCAGAACACCACGCCGGAGCAGATGAAGATGTTCCTGACCCGGCTCGGCTTCGGGTCCAAGATCGTGGTCACCGGCGATGTGACGCAGGTCGACCTGCCCAGTGGTCAGCGCAGTGGCCTGCGGGTGGTGCGTGAGATCCTCGAGGGTGTGAACGACCTGCACTTCGCGACGCTGACGAGCCACGACGTGGTGCGCCACAAGCTCGTGGGCGACATCGTCGACGCCTACGAGAAATGGCAGGCCACGCGGGACGCCGCGCCCGGCGACGCCCACACCAACGGCGGGCGGGGACACCGGTGAGCATCGAGATCGCCAACGAGTCCGGCGTCGACGTCGACGAGGCGTCGATCGTGTCGGCGGCTCGGTTCGCGCTGGACCGGATGGACGTCAGCCCGCTGGCCGAACTGTCGGTCGTCCTCGTCACGCTCGACGTGATGGAGGACCTGCACGTGCGGTGGATGGACCTCCCCGGTCCCACGGACGTGATGGCCTTCCCCATGGACGAGCTGGAGCCGGGTCGCCGCCCCGACGCCGTGGAGTCGTCCCCGGCGCTGCTCGGCGACATCGTGTTGTGCCCGGCGTTCGCGAAGGACCAGGCGCGCAAGGCCGGGCACTCGCTGCTCGACGAGCTCCACCTGCTCACCGTGCACGGTGTGCTGCACCTCCTCGGCTACGACCACGCCGAGCCGGAGGAGGAGCGCGAGATGTTCGGGCTCCAGAACCGCATCCTCGGCGAGTTCCGCGACACGCTCGCGGCCGCGCGCAAGGAGGACGTGCAGCGCAGCAACGACGACCGGCTGCTGGGGGCAGCGGGTCTCGACGGAAGGTCTGAGTCGGAGCCATCGTGACGTCGTCGGCCATCGTCCTGGTCGTGGCAGTTCTTCTCGTGTTGCTCGGTGGGCTCTTCGCCGCGGCCGATGCGGCCATCAGCACGGTCTCCCTGGCGAGGGCCGAGGGACTGGAACGCGCGGGAAGATTCGGGTCGCGCCAGCTCATCCAGGTGATCGGTGAGCGCACCCGGCACCTGAACCTGCTGCTGTTGCTGCGGATGGGGTGCGAGCTGACCGCCACGGTCCTCGTGACCGTGGTGCTGCTGCGCTGGGTGGAGCCGGAGTGGCTCGCGGTGCTGCTCGCGGCGCTGATCATGGTGTTGGTCAGCTACGTCATCGTGGGTGTGGGGCCCCGCACGATCGGCAGGCAGCACCCGTACCGCGTGGGGCTGGCCGTGGCCGGGGTGGTGCGGGCCCTCGGGACGGTGCTGGGGCCGCTCAGCCGACTTCTCATCGTGGTCGGCAACGCCCTCACGCCGGGCGGAGGCTTCCGCGAGGGCCCGTTCACGACCGAAGCCGAGTTGCGCGAGCTGGTGGACCTCGCGGAACAGCGCGGTGTCGTGGGCACCGACGAACGCGAGATGATCCACTCGGTCTTCGAGCTCGGTGACACGGTGGCTCGCGAGGTGATGGTGCCGCGCACCGAGATCGTGTGGATCGAGCAGAACAAGACCGTGCGGCAGGCGCTGGCCCTGTCCATGCGGACCGGGTTCACCCGCATCCCGGTGATCGGCGAGTCGGTGGACGACATCGTCGGCGTGGTGAACCTGAAGGACCTCGTGCAGGCCTCGTTCACCGAGGAGGGCACGGCCCGCGAGGTGCGGGAGCTGATGACCCCCGCCGACTTCGTGCCGGACTCGAAGCACCTCGACGGCCTGCTCAAGCACATGCAGCGTTCGCGGCACCACCTCGTCATCGCCGTGGACGAGTACGGCGGAACGGCCGGCCTGCTGACGATCGAGGACATCCTGGAGGAGATCGTCGGAGAGATCACCGACGAGTCGGACACCGACGACCGCCCTCCGATCGAGCACGTCGACGACCAGGTGGTGCGGGTCTCGGCGCGACTGGGGGTCGACGACCTGGGCGAGCTGTTCGGCATCGACCTCTCCGAGCAGGATGTGGAGACGGTCGGAGGGCTGCTCGCGCAGCGGCTGGGACGTGTCCCGCTGCCCGGTGCGGAGGCCGAGGTGGACGGGCTCCGCCTGCGGGCTGAGGGCGGCAAGGACCGGCGAGGCCGGATGCGGATCAGCACCGTGGTCGTGCGGGCGGCGGACGGGCGCAGAATCGGGCCCGGCACACCCGTCACGACCGACGACAACGACGGACGCGATCACCGTGACGAGCGCGGTGAGCGCGACGAACCCGACTGGAGAGTGAACCATGGCTGAGCTCGACCCCGAGGACGAGAAGATCGTCGTCCTCGCGCGTTCGACGCGGGCGAGGACGCAGGCCGCCGAGGGCGCGGCCGTGCGTGACACGGACGGCCGCACCTACGCCGCCGCGACGGTGGAGCTGCCGTCGTTGAAGCTCACGGCGTTGCAGGCCGCGGTGGCGGCGGCGGTGTCCAGTGGGGCGGAAGAGCTCGAAGCGGCGGCTGTCGTGACCGAGGAGCCGCTGGTGCAGGGTGCGTCGGTGCAGGCCGTGCGGGATCTCGCCCCGAAGGCGCCGATCCTGCGGGCCGATCCGGCGGGGACGGTTCAGGAGACGTTGAGGTGACCGAGGCCGAGCATCGTTCCGGGTTCGCCTGCTTCGTCGGCAGGCCCAACGCGGGCAAGTCCACGCTCACCAACGCGCTCGTGGGCTCCAAGATCGCGATCACGTCGAGCAAGCCGCAGACCACGCGGCACGCCATCCGGGGCATCGTCCACCGCGACGACGCGCAACTGATCATCGTGGACACACCCGGGTTGCACCGGCCGCGGACACTGCTGGGAGAGCGGCTCAACGACCTCGTGCAGGCCACGTGGTCCGAAGTGGACGTCGTGGGCTTCTGTGTGCCCGCCGACGAGAAGATCGGCCCCGGTGACCGCTTCATCGCCGCGGAACTGTCGAAGATCGCCCGGCGAACCCCGGTGCTCGGCATCGTCACCAAGACCGACCTCGTCAGCAAGGAGCAGGTCGCCAAGCAGCTGCTCGAACTGCAGGACGTCATGGACTTCGCCGACCTGATCCCGGTGTCGGCGGTCGAGCAGTACCAGGTGGACACCCTGGCCGACCTGCTGGTCGCTCGGTTGCCGGAAGGCCCGGAGCTGTACCCGGACGGCGAGCTCACCGACGAGCCCGAGCAGACGCTGGTCGCGGAACTGATCCGCGAGGCGGCGCTGGAGGGTGTGCGCGACGAACTGCCGCACTCCATCGCGGTCACGATCGAGGAGATGTTCCCCCGGGAGGGTCGCGACGACCTCATCGACGTGTACGCGCACCTCTACGTGGAGCGCACCAGCCAGCGGGGCATCGTCCTGGGCCACAAGGGGAGCAGGCTCAAGGAGGTCGGGGCGAAGGCGCGCAGGCAGATCGAGGCCCTGCTGGGCAGCAAGGTGTACCTCGACCTGCACGTCAAGGTCGCCAAGGACTGGCAGCGCGATCCGAAGCAGTTGCGCAAACTCGGCTTCTGAGGTTCGGTGGTTCCGCGCTTACGGGTGACTACCGCGAGGTACGCTCCGGTCGCAGATCGTTTTGTGACAGGGGAGATCTTCATGACGAACCCGTACGGGCAGCAGATGCCTCACAGCGCACCGATGCAGGCGCAGCCGGGGCAGGCGCAGCCCTACGGTTCGCCGTCGGCGGGGATGCCGGCGGCACCGTATGCCCAGCCGTATGCGCAACAGCAGGCGTATCAGCAGCAGCCCTTTGGGCAGCAGGCGCCGTACGGTCAGCCCTACGGGGCAGGGATGGCGAATCCGTACGGTCCCCCGATTCCCGACTACAAGGGCTGGGCCATCGGCTCGATCTTCCTCTGCTGGATCGTGGCGATCTTCGCCATCATGAAGTCCAACGAGGTGACCACCCACCAGATGACGGGCAACATGGCCGCTGCCCAGCAGGCGTCGCAGCAGACGAGAACGTTGTGTCTGGTCGCGACCTGCCTCGGTGTGGCGGGCTGGCTTCTCGGCATCATCTGGCTGATCGTGGCGCTGTCGTCGGCCCCGGACATCACCTACAGCCGGTACTGACACCCTTCCCTCTCACCCTCACCGGTGCGGGCCGGGCGGAGTGCGGCCCGCACCGGTGAGACGATGGACCCGTGAGTCTGTACCGGGACACGGGTGTGGTGCTGCGGGTCCACAAGCTCGGTGAGGCCGACCGCATCATCACCCTGCTCACCCGACGACACGGCAAGGTCCGTGCCGTCGCCAAGGGTGTGCGGCGGACCACGTCGCGGTTCGGTGCGCGACTGGAGCCGTTCGGTCACGTCGATGTGCAGCTGTACACCGGGCGCACGCTCGACGTCATCACGCAGGTGGAGACGGTGGACGCGTTCGCGTTGCCCATCGTCGGCGACTACCAGCGCTACACCGCCGCCAGCGCCATCGCCGAGACGGCCGACCGGCTCACCGCCGAGGAGGGCGAGCCGGTGTTGAAGCTGTATCTGCTCGTGGTCGGCGCGTTGCGGGCACTGGCGGACGGTCACCGTGACGCGTCCCTGGTACTGGACGCGTTCCTGTTGCGTTCCATGGCGTTCGCCGGATGGTCGCCCGCCATCACG
Source organism: Saccharomonospora azurea NA-128 (assembly GCF_000231055.2). GTDB lineage: Bacteria > Actinomycetota > Actinomycetes > Mycobacteriales > Pseudonocardiaceae > Saccharomonospora > Saccharomonospora azurea. The sequence continues at coordinate 4,399,086 of NZ_CM001466.1, forward strand.
GAGTGTGCGCGGTGTGGTCGGCGAGGGCCCCACGCCGCGTTCAACATCCCCGCGGGTGGGTCGCTGTGCCAGGACTGTCGCGTGCCGGGCTCGGTGCACCCCGCGCCGGAGGCACTGGTGCTGTTGCACGCGTTGTTGCACGGCGACTGGGACACCGCCGAGGCCAGTGCGCCGACGATTCGGCGGGACGTCAGCGGACTCGTCGCCGCACACCTGCAGTGGCACCTGGAGCGGCAGCTGCGGTCGCTGCCGTTCGTGGAACGCCGTGCCCGTGAGGCGCCGATCGCGGACACGTTAGGGTCGGACACGAATTCCGGCGAGACGGAGGTATCGAGTGCGGCGCAGGGGACGCGAAGCCGCGACAGCGCACACGGAGCCACGGGAGCCTGACCCGCACCCGTCGGGCGCGCGGCCGCCGGCCATCCCGCCCGAGTTGGTCCCCAACCATGTCGCCCTGGTGATGGACGGCAACGGCCGGTGGGCCAACCAGCGCGGTCTGCCCCGCATCGAGGGCCACAAACGCGGCGAGGCCGTGATGATCGACGTGGCCAGCGGTGCGGTGGAACTGGGCGTGAAGTGGTTGTCGGTCTACGCGTTCTCGACGGAGAACTGGAAGCGCAGTCCCGACGAGGTGCGCTTCCTGATGGGCTTCAACCGCGACACGATCCGGCGGCAGGTCGACTACCTCGGCTCCATCGGCGTGCGGATCCGGTGGGCGGGTCGCGCGCCGCGCTTGTGGCGCAGCGTCATCAAGGAGCTCAAGGACGCCGAGGAGAAGACCCGGCACAACACGCGCCTCAACATGACGATGTGCGTCAACTACGGCGGGCGCGCGGAGCTCGGTGACGCGGCGCGGCGGATCGCGCAGCTCGCGGCCGAAGGCAAGATCAATCCGGACAAGGTGGACGATCGCATGCTCGCGAAGTACCTCTACCAGCCGGAGATGCCGGACGTGGACCTGTTCCTCCGGCCGTCGGGAGAGCTGAGGACGTCGAACTTCCTGCTGTGGCAGTCGGCGTACGCGGAGTTCGTTTTCCAGGACACGCTCTTCCCGGACTTCGATCGCCGCAAGCTGTGGGAGGCGTGCCTGGAGTACGCGAAACGCGACCGCCGCTTCGGTGCCGCCGTGGACGCGGCTCGCAAGGCCGCCGACAAGGCCGCCGCACGGGGTGGTGTCGCGTGAATTCGGAGGCCGCCGATACCGCCGAGTTGTTGACCTCGGCCCGCCGTGCGCTCGAACGCTACCTGGAGGTCCGCGTCGACGACGACGGCGCGTTGACCTTCTCGCACGCCGATGTCCCGTGCGTGGTGCAGGCCATGCGGCTGGCCGACGGGCTGTCGGTGCTCAGCCTGACGTGTGTGGTCGCGTGGGACCTGCCCGACGAGCCGACGCTCGCGGCCACCGTGGCGGAGCGGGCCGGTCAGGGCCTGTTCGGCACGCTCGGCATCGTCCACACCGAGCGGGGAATGGATCTGACCCTGCGCTACGCCTTCCCTGCGCAGGGCCTCGACGACGCCGCGTTGGGCACGTTGCTGATGCTCGTGGTGTCCACCGCGTCCCAGGTGCGTTCGGAACTCGTCGGCTCGTGAGTGGGGCACCGCGACGCCCGGCGAGACACGGGCGTCGCGGGCCGATCACGTCGGTGCCCGGGAGGCGTTGCACGCCACGCTCCGAGCGAAGCGAAGTGGACGGATTCCGACGCGTGTAGCAAAGCTGCGCTACGCTTGCGCTACACGCTGGAAGGGGCTCTGTCGTGGCATCGAGTACGTCGTTTCGGATCAGCGCGGAGGCGAAGCGGGTGTTGGCGGTACGAGCGGAGCGAGAAGGCACGAGCGCGACCGCGCTGCTGGAGCGGTTGATTCTCGAAGGTGTGCAGCAGCTCGATCACCCGGGGATCGTGTTCCGAGGCCCCGCGCATGACCGCCGGGCGGCGTTGGCCGCAGGCCCGGACGTGTGGGAGGTGATCTCCCGGTTGCAGGAGCTGGAGGGGCCCGAGGAAGAGCGGATCGGCGTCCTCAGCGAGGAGACGGGGCTGCATCCACGCCTGATCCGGTTGGCGGTCGACTACGCGGTTGAGCACGTCGACGAGATCCGCAGTCGCATCGACCGTAATCGGGAGCTCGCCGAGCGCAGCCGGAGTGCCGCACAACGCCGCGCGGATCTGATCGCGTGAGTCGTTTCCTCGTCGACGAGATGTTTCCGCCGGCTGTGGCACGCACGCTGAGGGACGAGTACGGTCACGACGCCGTGCACGTCTTCGACGTGGGACTGGGTGCGGTCGAGGACGCAACGGTGGCCGCGACCGCTCGCGCCGAAGAGCGCGCTGTCGTGACGGAGAACGTGGCCGACTTCGTCGGCGAACGCGACGTGGTCCTGGTCTTCGTGCTCAAGCGGACGCTGCCGCCCGGTGGCGGGCAGGCCGACGCGCTGGCGAAGATCCTGGACGGATGGGCGAAGGCCAATTCCATGCCATATCTGGGGCCGCACTGGCCCCGGCCGTGAGAGCGAATCCCGTCGATCACGCCTTCGCCGCCGCCGCGCACGCGGAGCACGTGCCGGTGATCTCGACCGTGTGCCGGATGTCGGAGAAGCCGTTGCCCGAGGCGATGCGTTCGGCCCAGCGTTCCACGGCGGGTCCCTCGACCTCGACGGTGTAGCCGCAGTGGCGGCAGACCACGTGGTGGTGATGATGCGTCGAGCAACGCCGGTACATCGCCTCGCCGGAGTCGTTGCGCAGGACGTCGATCTCGCCGACCTCGGACAGCGACTGCAGAGTCCGGTAGACGGTGGTCAGCCCGACGCCTTCGCCGCGTTTGCGCAGCTCGTCGTGCAGTTCCTGCGCCGACCGGAAGTCGTCGATCTCGGCGAGCAGATCGACGACGGCGGCGCGCTGCCTGGTCGCTCTCCGGCCCGGCAGCGGGGCTCGGTTGGGAATGTCGGTCGTACTCATACCGGCTGCGCGTCCTCCTGCACGTGGGCAACGGCGTCGACGACGATGTGGGCCAGGTGGTCGTCCACCAAGTGGTACACCACCTCACGGCCTCGTCGCTCACCCTGTACCACACCGGCCGCCTTCAGCACCCGGAGATGCTGGCTGATGAGGGGTTGGGTCACCTCGAGTGCGTCCACGAGTTCGTGCACGCAACGGGGGCCGTGCCGCAGCTGCAGGACGATCGCGATGCGCACCGGAGCGGCCAACGCACGTAAGAGTTCACCCGCATCGGTGAGGGTGGCCACCGAGGGTGACAAGGCGTGGGGGAACCCGTTCGCCAGTGCGGGGTGGTCGTGTCCTTTTCCCAGGTCAGCGGGGTCGGGCGTCGAAGAACGCGCCGCGTCGGAACCCACCGTCGCCATGTCGTTCTCCAGCCCTCGGTCGTCCTGCAGCCTTCCGTCCGTGCACTACCATCCTAGTGCTCGTGTGCGGATGGCATCCGTGCAAGCGTGGCTGTGGCGCCGAGGCGAGGGGGCAACGTGAGTCGTGTCGTGTCGACGGTGAGGACCGCGGCGGTGGCCTCGGCGGTCGTGACCCTCGCAGCCGGCTCGGTGGTGTTCGGGCCGCCCGCGGCCGCGGAGCCGCAGCCGGTGGACGCCGAGACCGGCCCGGTGGCCTTCGCCAACGTCGCCTCCCTGTCGGTGACCGACGACGGGTACGGCAGGCCCGGCGGCTCGGTCATCAGCGAGACGCAGCGTTCCCCGTTGACTCCGGGCACGTCCCGGCTGGGCGAGAGTCGCACGGCACTGCCGAACTCCGAGGGCGAACGAGCGGCGATGGGGCCGAATTACCGGCTCGACATCGAGCACCACGACGTGGGCGCCGGTCTCGCGCCGAGCGGCGTGCCGGAGGCCACCGCCCGCGCCGACTTCACGCTCATCGACCTCGCGAACGAGGTCACGGTGCTGACGATGCACCGCGCCGCCACCTCGGCTCTGTGCACGTCGGCCGTGACGCAGGAGACCGACGCGTCGGCGGTGCGCCTCTCGCTCGTGAACGGCGACGGTGAGCTGCAGCCCGTCGCGCTGCCGAAGGACGGCGGCGAGGTCGTCGTCGAAGACCTGCCGTTCGGGGCGTCGGTCGAGCTCGGCGAGGGTGAGGAGGCGACCTCCGACGTCCGCATCCGTCAGGTCGGCCGGTTCGACGAGCTGCTGCGCCAGGACCAGTGGCGCGACGGCGAGGTGACCGCCGCCTCGGGCTGGTTGATCGAGATCGACACCCACGTGCGGTCGGGGGGCAACGAGCGGCTCGCCCCGCCGTTGCCCGGCGAGGCCACGCCGCAGGAGTCCGACTCCCCTCCCGAGGGGCAGCGGCAGGTGCCCAGGACCATCGAGACGACGCTCGTGCTGGGCGGCGTGAGCTGCTCGGTGCCCCGTGACTTCGCTCCCGGCGGCGGCGGGCACGCCGAGCCCGCCGCGCCCGCGCCGTCGGTGCCGGTGACGATC